>NZ_CDWWEW010000379.1:0-4872 GCF_977966315.1 Frankia sp. CeRuru1 | reverse complement strand
GTCCTACGGCAGCCGGCTGCTGATCGGCACCGGGAAGTTCGCGAGTCACCAGGTGATGCGGGACAGCCTCGTCGCCTCCGGTGCCACTATCGTCACCGTGGCGCTGCGCCGGGTCGACATCGGCCGGATCGGTGACGGCGACATTCTCGACTTCATCCCGCCGTCGATGACCCTGCTGCCCAACACCTCGGGAGCGGTGGACGCGGCCGAGGCGCTGCGGCTGGCCCGCCTCGGGCGGGCGGCCACGGGCACCGGTCTGGTCAAGCTGGAGGTCACCCCGGATCCGCGCACCCTGGCGCCGGATCCGGTGGAGACCCTGCGCGCCGCCGAGCTCATGGTGGCCGACGGCTTCACGGTCCTGCCCTATTGTTCGGCCGATCCGGTGCTGGCCCGCCGGCTGGAGGAGGTCGGCTGCGCCACCGTGATGCCGCTGGGCAGCTGGATCGGCTCGAACCGCGGGCTGCGCACCCGGGACGCGATCGAGGCAATCGTGGCGAGCGCCGGGGTCCCGGTGGTGGTGGACGCCGGGCTCGGGGTGCCCTCGGACGCGGCCGAGGCGATGGAGATCGGCGCGGCCGCGGTGCTGGTCAACACCGCCATCGCGGTGGCCGCCGATCCGGCGCGCATGGCGCGGGCCTTCGCGCTCGCCACCGCCGCCGGCCGGCTGGGTTTCCTGGCCGGCCGAGGGGCCGCCGGCCCGGCCACGGTGGCGTCCGCCTCCTCCCCGCTCACCGGGTTCCTCGGCGCCCACCCGTCACCGGCGTCGCCCTCGGCGTCGCCCTCGGCGTCGCCCGTGCCCTCGGCGTCCCGGGCGGCGTCCCCGGCACCCGTGCCGGCGGCGGTGGTGGGCGAGGCGTCCAGGTGAGCGCCCCGCCAGGGGAGTTCGCGCGCGAACTTGCCGGTCACGACCTGGCCGGGCTGTCCGCGATGTCGCGGCGGGCCACGTCCGCCGAGGTGGGCACGGTGCTGCGGCGGGTTCGGCCCGGATCCGGCGGGTCAGCCACCCCCCGGATCGGTCTCGCGGAGCTGGCGATCCTGCTCTCACCCGCGGCCACCGCCCGGTTGGAGGAGCTGGCGATTGCCGCCCGGGAGGCGACCCTGCTCCGGTTCGGTCGGGCGGTCCGGCTGTTCGCCCCGATGTACGTGTCGAACGCCTGCCTGTCGTCCTGCACCTACTGCGGCTTCGCCAAGGGCCTGCCGGTGGTGCGCCGCACGCTGGGTATCGAGGAGGTGGTAGCGGAGGGACGCCTGCTGGCCGACCGGGGGTTCCGTCATCTGCTGCTCGTCTCCGGCGAGCATCGCGTCGAGGTGTCGGCCGACTACCTCGTCGCGGTGGTCGAGCGGCTGCGGCCGATGTTCCCCTCGATCAGCATCGAGACCCAGACCTGGTCGGACGACACCTATGCCCGGCTGGTGCGTGCCGGGCTGGAGGGAGTCGTCCATTACCAGGAGACCTACGACCGGGCCCGCTACGCCGAGGTGCATGTCGCCGGCTGGAAGCGTGACTACGACCGGCGGCTGTCCTCGTTCGAACGGGCCGCGCGGGCCGGGGCGCGCCGGCTCGGGATCGGCGCGCTGCTCGGGCTCGCCCCGGACTGGCGCGCTGACGTGCTCGCGCTGGCCGCGCACGCATCCTTTCTCTCCCGTCGCTACTGGCGGACCGAGGTCTCGATCGCGCTGCCGCGCATCAAGCCGAGTGCCAGCGGGTTCCCGCCGGTCGTCGTCGTCGGCGACGCGGAGTTCGTCCAGGCGTACGCGGCCCTGCGCCTGTTCGAGCCGGACCTGGCGCTGTCGCTGTCGACCCGGGAGCCGGCGGTGCTGCGCGACGGGCTCGTCCGCATCGCCGTGACCACCATGAGCGCCGGCTCCTCCACCGAACCCGGCGGCTACACCACGCCCGGCACGGCCCAGGAACAGTTCTCGATCTCCGACGAGCGTTCGCCGGCACAGATCGCCGCGATGCTCGCCGAAGCCGGGTACGAGCCGGTGTGGAAGGACGCCTTCCCGCTCGTGGACCCGGTGCGGTGACGGCGGCCCGGCGTCGCGGGTCATCGATAGTCTGCTCGAATGCAGCGAATAGTCGTCGTGGGCGCGGGAATGGCGGGGGGCCGGGCCGCCGCCGAGGTGCGCGCACGTGGTTTCGCGGGAGAGGTGATCCTGCTCGGGGCGGAGCCGCACCGGCCCTACGATCGTCCGCCCCTGTCCAAGGCCGTGCTCTCCGGCCGTATCGACGACACGACGTTGCCCTTCGACCTCGACGGGGTCGAGGTGTGCCTCGGGCGGCGGGCGACCGGCCTGCGACCGGGCACCGTGGAGACCGACGCGGGGCCGCTGGACTACGACGGCCTGGTGTTGGCGACGGGAGCTGAGCCGGTAACCCTGCCGGGCGACGGCCCGCAGCGGGTCCTGCGTTCCATTGACGACGCCCGGCGCCTGCGTGACGCCCTGCGCCCCGGCGTCCGGCTCGTCATCGTCGGTGCCGGCTGGATCGGCGCGGAGGTCGCTACGGCGGCGGCAGCGATCGGTGCCGAGGTCACCGTCGTGGAGGCGGCCGCCTCGCCGCTGTTCGCCGCGCTCGGCGCGCAGGTGGGCCGGTGCACGATCGCGTGGTACGCCCGGGCCGGGGTCACCCTGCGCCTGGCTACGGCCGTGGAGCGGGTCACCCCCGACGGGCTGGTGCTGGCCGGCGGTGAGGAGCTGATCGCGGACGAGGTCGTCGTCGGCGTCGGGGTGCGGCCCGGTATCGCCTGGCTCGCCGGTTCCGGGCTCGCCCTCGACCGGGGAGTCGTGGTCGACGAGCATCTCGCCGCCCAGTGGGCCCATGGTGCCGACGATGCCGACGATGCCGACGATGCCGACGATGCCGACGGCGACCCGCCGCCGGTGGTCGCGGTCGGTGACTGTGCCGCCTGGTGGTCGCGTCGCTACGGGCGGCGGCTGCGGGTCGAGCACTGGGACTGCGCCCAGCAGTCGCCCGCGGTCGCGGTCACCACGCTGCTCGGCGGGGATGCCGTCTACGACCCGGTGCCCTACTTCTGGTCGGAACAGTTCGGCCGCATGGTGCAGTTCGCGGGACTGCCCTCGGCGGAGGCCGCCCTGGTGTTCCGGGGCGATCCGGGCGTCGTCGTGCCGCCCGGCGGCGGGCGTCCGCCCGGCTGGTCGGCCGGGTGGTTCGCCCGGGACGGCCGTCTCGAAGCGCTGGTCACCGTGGGGCGCCCGATGGACATGGTCGCCGGTCGCCGGTTGATGGCGGCCGACGGTATCCCGGATCGGGAGCGTTTCGCCGATATCTCCGTGTCGATGAAGGAACTGGCCGCGGCAAGTCGATGACGCCCGGTGACGGCCCGGTGTTCCCGGTGTTCCCGGTGTTCCCGGTGTTCCCGGCGTTCCGGGTTTTCCCGGCGTTCCCGGCGTTCCGGTCGGCTGGATGGCGGGATTTCTGGATATCAGGATCATTGGTGCCCCTGCCGGCCATTGCGTTATGTGCGCATCCTTGTGCGGATCCTTGTTTGGCGACCCCAATCGCCGGAACGTCAGGAACGGTCACTAGAGTGCGGAGACGTGCCTCGCATTCACCTGGTGTCGAACCTGGCCGGTGTGAACGCGCTCGGCGACCATTTGCGGGCAGCGGGTCTCGGCCCGACCTCGGCACGGTCGGCCGACGCGCTTCTCGTGCTCATCGACCGTCCGCTCGACCACGTCGAGCAGGAGTTGCTGGACCGGGCCCGGCAGACCGTCCCGGTCCTGCTCGCCGGGCCGACCATGCGGGCGCTGCCGCCGGGAAGTCCGCTCATCGAGGCGTCCGGTCTCATCCCGGGGCGGACCACCGCGCCCTACGGCCTGCGGTTGACCGTCGGGCCGCAGGGCGGCGCGGTCATGGCCCGGTCCGCGGACTTCCGCCCCCGGGAGAGCTGGATCATCTCCGACAAGATTGCCGACGACGTGGAGCGGCTGCTCCTGGTCCGGCACGAGATGGGCGAGCATCCCGTCTGCACCTGGCGGCCCTCCACGGGCCTCGGCATATTCACCCTGGGTACCGGTCCCGCCGTGCTCGCCGATCCCGCCTACCACCGGCTTGTGGGACGTTGGCTGCGGCACTGCCTCGGCGTGCTCGACGCCGCGCCGGCCAGGGTCGGGCTGCTGGGTACCCCGGACACCACCGGGACGCACCACTCGGCGGTGGACGCGACCGAGGGCCTGGAACTCGCCGCCCTCTGTGACGGCGGTGCCGGCCGGCTCCCGGCGCACGCGGCGGGTCGCCCGCCGCGCCGCGTTGACGACCCGGACGACCTAGTCAACGATCCCGATCTCGGGGTCGTCATCGTGGCCACACCGACCCACACCCGGCTCGAATGGGCCGGTCGTGCGCTGGAGGCCGGCAAACACGTCGTCGTGCACGCCCCGCTCTGCCTGTCGACCCCGGATGCCGACCAGCTCGCGGAGCTCGCGGAGGCCCGGTCCCTGGTGCTCGCGGTGTATCCGGAGGGTCGGGACGACCCGGGCTACCGGGCGGTCCGCGCCGTCGTGCACCGCGGCGCCGTCGGCGAGCCGCTGCGGCTGGACGCCCACCGGGGCGGGTTCCGCCGGCCGGCCGGCACCTGGCACGACGACGAGCGGATCAGTGGTGGGCAGCTCCATGACCGGGGCAGCGCCTGCGTCGACCAGATCCTCGCCCTCGTCGACGAGCCCGTCGAATGGGTCAGCGCGTCCACCGTCAAGCGGGTCTGGCACCACGTCAGCAACGCTGACCACAGCCGGCTGCTGCTGCGTTTCGCGAGTGGGGCCGAGGCGCAGGTCACGGTCTCCGATCTGACGGTGGCCCGGCGCCCGCGGTTCGAGGTGCTCGGGTCCACCGGCTCGCTGATCTTGGAC
>NZ_CDWWEW010000378.1:0-4881 GCF_977966315.1 Frankia sp. CeRuru1 | reverse complement strand
GGGATCCTCGACGGCTGGCGCGGCTGCCTGACCCGGGACGACTACGCCGGCTGGCAGCAGTCGCCCAGCTCGCCGGCGTCCAGCTCTGCTGTGCCCATCTCATCCGTTCCCTGCGGGCGGTCCTGACGTTCCAGCGCATGGACCACTCGGATGCCTCGGACGGAGGGCACCGGCGGCATCAGGCCGCCACGGTGACGGACAACTCCCGGGGAACCCCGAATTCCTCGATCAGGCCGACGAGCGCCTCGCGCAGGTCGTCCAGCGCGTCCTGCTCGGTGGCACCCTCGCCATGGGCGCCCACTCCTGGACGTAGCTGCGCGTGTGCGCACCAGACGCCGTTCTCGTCGCACTCGACAATGATCGGGACGGTGACCGTGGTGGTGCGCGACGCCGCCATGCGTCTACGGTATCCTGAATGAAGCGATCCCGATCTCGTAGACAGTCGACGAGAGCGCGCTGGATGATCGGCCCGAAGCTAGACAGCCACCAGCATGACCAGAATAGCGACCGGTCCTTATAATGACCCTCATGGAGACCATACCGATCACCGAGGCGAAGGCCCGGATTGCCGAGCTGGCCGAGCGGGTAGCCAGAGAACATGATCACTTCACGATCACGCGCAACGGGCGCGCGGATGTGATGCTGATCTCCGTTGCCGAGTACGAGTCGATGCGCGAGACCCTCGACCTCCTGTCAGACGGCGAGGCTCTCGCGGATTTGCGGCAGTCGCGGGACGACTTCGCCGCGGGTGACACCTTCGCCTTGGGCGAGGTCGTGGCCGAACTGGAGCAGCGGCGGGCCGGGGACGGGTGATGGCCGCCAGCGGCGCACCCTACGAGGTCGCGCTGTCGCGCAGGGCACGGAGAAACCTCCACGAGGACCTGCCCCTGGAGGTCGCGGCCGCCGCACTGGAGACGATCCAACGAGCGGTCGCCATGAACCCTTACCGGGTCGGGAAGCCGTTGGACGAGCCCTTCGACGGCTTCTACTCGGCGCGCCGCGGAACCTACCGCATCATCTACCGGATCGACGCGGCCAAACACCTGGTAGAGATCCACTCCATCCGGCATCGGCGAGACGTCTATCACCTTTAAGTAAGGGCAGAAGGCCGAGTGTCCGGCGTGCCTTGACGACGATGAAATGGCGCCGGTCAACCGTTGCGACCTCGTCGATACCGAGGCGCTCCGCACACGCAATGACCGAGGCGTCGACCGTGCCGAGCCGCCGGTGGCCACCACGAGGCTCACGCCCACCGCACCCACGCCGGCCAGAGCTACCATCTCCCCGGGGTCGCAACTACCGGAAACGAGGTCGGGCGCACCGCGACTGGTGTGACCATGCAGCACACCGTATTGCGCCGCCTTTACCAGCAAAAGGATCCCGTAACACACGCAACCGTGAGATGAATGTGTCGCTCTGCCGGCAACCGCGTCGAGCTCAGGCAAGGATGACATGATCGAGAAGCCACGGCCGGGCGATCGCGGCGCCCCGGAGAGACGGCCGCTTGCTGACAAAAACGGTGTGAACCTCGATACCTGTAGTTAGAGCAATGAGCATTTTCAAAGTCGGTTTTTCTAGATCTCTTCCGGCTTCAGGACGAAGACGGCTTGGGTGAATGCGCCGACCCGGCGTGGGCAGCCGCGGAAGCGGCTGAAGACGCGCCAGTTCTTCAGGACCGCGAAGCCACGCCCACCGGGGCGCGGGTAGCCGCGCGGGCGCGGTTGCTTTCCTTGATGTCGTCGGGCAGCTCGCTGTTCGCGGGCTTCTTGCGGGGAACGAGGAGCAGGTCGCTCTCGCCGCCGGCGTAGCCCTTGTCCGCGTAGAGGTAGATCGTCTCCGCGTGGTTGATCACACGGAGGGCGTCGTGGGCCCGGGCTGCGGTGAGGTCGTGGGTCGAGCCGAGCAGCCCGTCGGAGATCCAGATCATCCGGCCCTACGGGTCCATCAGGCCCTGGAAGTTGCTCCAGGTCCAGGCGAACGTCCAGACGGCCGCGAGCAGGCTGCGCCCGCGCCTGGCGAGCAGCTCGACGGCCTCCCGGACATAGGTGTGGGCCGTGCCGACGCTGACCTGGAAGCCGGCGGCCAGGTGTTCGTGGGTGTCGCCGTTGCGCAGGTGCGCGAGCACGCGCAGCGCCTGGTCGCGAGGGGACAGCTTGCGCCAGGTCCGAGGCCGGTCGCGGTCGTCGGCCAACGGACGGTTTTCGTATAAAGCGAGGGAATGCTTCTGCCCCAAGAGGCGGAAACAGAAGCATCTTGAACGAACCGACCGTTCCGGGTCCACCCTGGCGTGGATGTCGTCGAGAGGAAACGGCATGACCTATGTATCCACAAATGTCGCCGCGCGCGGGCCGCGGACCAGGCCGCTGACCACCGGCGATCGAGCGTTCTTCCATTTCACTCTGCAGAATCCCGGAGAGTTCCTGGAGGGGGCGTGGTGCTCTGTGTCGACGACCCGGCCCTGACCCTCGCGGCGCGGCGCGGCACACCTGGGCGGTGACCGAGCTGGAGCGGCTGCGTCGGATCGCCCGACGCGAGGGCGTCACGGTCAACGACGTCTACCTCGCGGCGGTCGCCGGCGCCCTGCGCACCTGGTCCCTGCCGGAATGGACACCCACGACGGCCGACGGGTCCGGGCCGCGCACGCCGTCTCTTCCCCCGCCTCTCTCGTCAGCGTGCCATCCACACGTCGATGCCGATCAACGTGTGCACCCCGGACGAACAGGAGATCCTTTCCAACTTCACCCTGGGCATACGGGTGCCGCTGCCCTGCACCGAGGCCGATCCCCGGCGGCGGCTCGCCCAGATCGCCGAGCAGACCCGACGCGTCAAGGCACAGGGCAGGTTCGGCGTGGTCGAACGGAAGCTTCTGGACGGAATGCCGCACACCACATCGCCCCGTGTGTTCGCGCAGATCGTCGCCGTCGCGGCCCGCCCGACGGGCGCCGCTCTGGTCACGAGCAACCTGGGGACGATGGTGGGCCCGTACACGGTGGCCGGCCGCCGGGTCACCACGCTGATCGGCATGGCGCCGCTGTTCGTGAGTCGCCAGCACCTGTCGGCCGCCCTGTTCGGCCTGGACGAGCAGGTCTGCGCGGCGTTCACGGCCAGCGCGAGCGTCCCCCGCCACACCGCCTGGCCGGCAACTGGCTCGCCGGGCTCGCCGCCTTCGACGGCCGCACCCAGGGCGGCCCGACGCCCGCTCCCGCGAGTTCCCGGGGTCTCCCGGTCGTCCCGGTTCTCCCAAGTCCCCGGACTCCGCCACCTGACCCGACTCCCCCGAGCGGGTCCGCCGGACCTGCCGCTCGAACGTCGCCCGCAACGGCATCAAGGGAACATTGACCACCAGCTACCCGGCGGCGGGCGTCCGCCGGGGCGACCCACGACGATGACGATTACCGCCGACTCGGCGTTGCCGTGGACGTGGCGTGCGTCACGCGGTCATGTCACGTGTTCCACAGACAGTCGTAGCTGGTGCGTGGGGAGCGTGGTCGCGCTCAGCGTGGCAGTGGCCCGGAGTACGCCGCGCGTGCTCGTTGCACGGATGGAAGGTGTTGCTCGGACCACTGGGTGAGGGCGGCGAAGACGGGGGCGAGGCTCTCGCCGAGTTCGCTGATCTCGTACTCCACCCGGGGCGGGATTTCCGGGTGGTAGGTACGGACCACGAGCCCGTCGCGTTCCATCTGCCGCAGCCGCTGGGTCAGCACCTTGGGTGTGACGCCCAGCGTTCGCTCGAGTTCGACGAAGCGCTGGGTGCCGTGTTCGTGCAGCGTCCAGAGAATCGGGGTGGTCCAGCGGCTGAACACCAACTCGACGACCGGTGCGATCGGGCAGGGGCGGACGCCGGCCGTCATCTCGGCAGTGGCTGTCATACGGCGGTGTCTTTCATACGGCGGTGGCTGTCATACAGGCTCCGATGCTAGTCACTTTCCATGGGGAACCTACTACCCGCATGACCGTAGCGTGTCCCGGGTCAGTCCGAAGCCCAGACCCGGAGGTACCCCTGTGATCGTCGTGACCGGCGCGACCGGCAACATCGGCCGCCCCCTCGTCAAGAACCTGATTGCCGCCGGCCGGCCAGTGACCGCTGTGGCCCGAGGCGCCTCGGCGCCCCTTCCGGCCGGGGCTGGGCTCACTGCCGTCCGCGCCGACCTCACTGCCCCCGCCAGCCTGGTCCCTGCTCTCGAGGGAGCCGACGCGCTGTTCCTGCTCGTCCACGGTTCCGGCGATGGCCTCGACGCGGCGGCGATCCTGGGTGCCGCCAAGGCCGCCGGTGTCCGCCGGCTGGTGCTCCTGTCGTCGGTGGCCGCCGGCACCCGTCCGGGACTGGCGGCCTACGACGGGTTCCGGGCGCTCGAGGACGCCGTAACCGGGTCGGGCCTGGCGTGGACCATCCTGCGACCGGGCGGCTTCCACTCCAACGCGCTCGCCTGGGCGCCCTCGGTAGCGGCGCAGCGGACGGTGTTCGCACCGTTCGGCGACGTCGCACTTCCCTCCGTCGACCCGGCCGACCTGGCCGACGTCGCGGCGGCGACCCTGCTGGACCCGCGCCACGCCGGCCGGATCTACGTCCTGGCCGGGCCTTCGACCTCGCCACGTGACCGGGCTGCGGCCCTCGCCGCGGCCCTCGGTGAGCCGGTGGCCTTCGTCGAGATCTCCCACGCGCAGGCTCGTGAGGAGATGGCCAGATGGATGCCGGCCTCCATCGCCGACGACACCCTGACCATCCTGGGAAGCCCGACGGCCGAGGAGCGCACCGTCGGGCCCGACCTCGCCACCGTGCTCGGCCGACCCGGCCGGACGTTCGCGGTCTGGGCTCGGGACAACCTCGGCGCCTTCCGCTGACCCCACCGCCACCCCGGCCCGCCCGGTACGGCGAGCGCC
>NZ_CDWWEW010000377.1:0-4911 GCF_977966315.1 Frankia sp. CeRuru1 | reverse complement strand
ATCCTACAGTTCGGATTCCCCGGCCAGCATCGCCCGGGAGCTGAGCCGGAAACCGATGGTCCCGTCCACGATCTTTCGGATCACGGTGGCTTTCGGATCCCTGCCGCCGACACCGTCGACACCCAGGGCGCCCGCCAGGGCCCGTAGCTGCGGGACCGGGATCCGGCCCAGGGCGGCCAGGTGCTCCCGGGCTTCCTGCCGGCTCGCGGCGGCGACCAGTGTCGCGTGCAGCTTCTCGACGTCCACGGACGCCGGGAGCCGGGAGCCGTCCGCCGCGGCACGACCGCCCCGGTCTGCTGCCGTAGCCGTAGCCGTAGCCGTAGCCGTAGCCGTGGGCGTGGGCGTGGGTGTGGCCGTGGGCGTGGGTGTGGCCGTGGGTGTGGCCGTGGCCGCGGGGACGACCGCGAGCCGCGCCCGGCCCGCCACGAGATCGTCGAGCTGCCGGACGTCCAGGGTGTCGAGCAGATCGGACACCTGGCGCAGGAGAACGGCCCCGAGACGGGCCGCATCCCGACCCGGGTGGCTGGCGGGCCGACTGTCAGGAGCCATGGTTCGCCGTCCGGATGCGTTTGAGGAACTCCTCGACCAGGCTCTGCAGTTCCCAGGCGAGTTCCCGGCTGAGCTGCTCGGTGAGAATGGCGGGGAGCTGGGCGCGGGCCGCGCCGGCGAAGTGCTTGTTGCTCTCCCGGAGCATCGCATCGAAGACGGGCAGCCCGAGGCTTCTGGTCTGCGCTATGTAGGGCCGCAGCGCCGAGACGGGCTGACCACCGTAGTACTGGACCATCGTGAAGACGACGCCCAGAATCATCGGTTCCAGTTTCTTCACGGCCGGCCGGAGGTCGGCCTGCAGATCAGCGACCTGGTTGAACTCCCAGGTGAACCGGCGCAGCCGGGACTGCAGGTGATCGATTCCGAGGGTGGACAGCTCGTCCGGGCGGGCCGGGATGAGCAGCTGGTCGCTGGCCGCCACGGCGGACCTCGTGATGACGCCGAAGTTCGGCGGGCAGTCGATGAGCACCAGATCGTAGAGCCGCCCGGGCAGGGTGGCAAGCCCGGCCGCGAGACGCAGATAGACGTCGAAGTAGTGGCGTGTCGACCGGTGGATCTGTGCCCCACCCAACCGCGCGGCGAGATCCATCTCGACGTCGCCGAGGGCAAGGTGGGACGCGATCAGGTCGAGCCGGCCACCGCCATGCGCGATGCGGGAGTTCGCCACCGTGGGGGCGGTGACGAGCGCCTCGAGTCCCGGCACCGGCCCGTCCATCCGCCAGGCTTCGAACCACTGTTTGATGGTCCGGCCCTCGGCGAGGTGCGCCCGCCAGTCCTCCGGCCGGTAGAAGGAGAAGGTGAGGCTCGCCTGCGGATCAAGATCGATCAGAAGAACCCGTTTTCCCCAGCGGGCGATCTCCGCGCCGATGTTCGCCGTCAGAGTGGTCTTTCCGACTCCGCCCTTGTAGTTCATGACCGAGACCACTTTCACGATGTCACCGCTCTTGTGGATGACCGCGATATATTAAGGTAGCCGTCAGGTTGGCTTCGTGGACTTCGATGATGTGTCATCCGGCGGTCCCCCTGTCGCGCACTGGCGCCGTCCGTACGCGTGACCCGCGCCGGCCTTCTTCCTGCCAGCACACCACGTGCCGTTGACGCCACTTCCGGGATCCCCCGGACGGGTGAGTGCCGTGCGTGGACATTTGGCCGCCGATGACCATCGATCGTCCAGCTGATCCCACGTTGGGAGGGCCGTGGGAGAGGCCGTAGGGCGGCCAGCCGCGCACCGGCTCCGGACTGCCGCCACGTCGGACATGGCCGACTGGTGGGTACATCATGGTCAACTTCAAGCGAAGTGGGACGGTACTAAGACGAAGGCCCGCAAGTCCGGCCGGACACCTCAAGCCGACCGTCTGCCGTCAGTGCCCCTGGTCACCTAGTGTCCCCGGCCACCGTCTGCGGCATCGGGCCGAGACGAGAGGGTGAGTTTCGGGTGATGCTGGGTTTGACGCGGCGAACAGGCGGTAGGTAATGGCTGTGGTAATGCGGCGCACCTGACGCGCGCGCGGGCCGGGAGGACCCGGTTCGGCTGTTGGCTCGGCGAGCGAGGAAGTGGTTATGGACTATCCGTTGCTTAATGCTTTTCTAACGGTTCTGTTTATCTTTTTGTTTGCCGTCTGGATCTATTTCCTGTTTGTTATCTATGCTGATATCTTTCGTAGTCGGGATCTGTCCGGCTGGGGGAAGGCCGGCTGGTCGATCTTTGTCCTCGTGCTTCCGGTCATCGGTATCCTGAGTTACTTGATCGTGCGCGGCGACGGGATGCAGGATCGGATGGTGCTCCACAAGCAGTACGAGGAGGATGCGGTCCGCGGCTACCTCCGCGCCGCGACCCGCACGACCAGCATTGCAGACGAGCTGGCCAAGCTCGACGACCTGCACCGCCGCGGACTGCTCAACGACCAGGAGTTCGAGCGCGAGAGGGCTAGGATTCTCGCGTGAGTCAGCATGGTCAAGCGGTGGGGAGCATCCATGGACGGTCTCCAGATTCTCCCGCTGGCAATCACCATGATGATCGGACCACAGATCATGTCGGCGATCATCTTCGTTACCACGCCACGAGCCGGGCGGGTATCTCTGGGGTTCCTGGCCGGTGTGGCGGTCGCGACAGCGACCGGTGTGGCCGTCATGATGGGCCTTGCTGCACTGCTAGACAGCGCTGTCGACCTGGGCAGCCCGAGGAGTAACGGTTCAGCCGGCCAGATCATCCAGTACGTACTGGTGGGCCTGTTGGCAGCCGCCGCCGTGAAGAACTGGGTGCGGCGCGAAACGGTGGAGCCGCCGAAATGGCTGACGACGCTGATGGCGGCAGATCTGATGAAGGCGTTCCAAGTCGGACTGTTCGTCATTCTGCTGATGCCCTCGGACATCGTGATTATGATGACGGTTGGAATACATCTGCAGCAGAACAACGCGTCCTATGCGGCAGTACTCCCGTTCATCGGGCTGACCGTTACGGTGGCGGCACTGCCGCTGCTTGCCCGGCTACTGTTCCATAGACGGGCAGAAGTCGCCGCACCGCGCGTCCGAGACTGGATGAACACCCACAGCTGGCTCATCAACATCATCGTCTGCATCATTTTCATCGCCCTCATCATCGACTGAAGCGGCTGCCTGAGTCCCCGCCCCGGAGGGCGAGCGCCGCACACAGGGCATTCGGCGGATCCGGCGATGAACCCGGTGCTGTGGGGAGGACGCCATGCCCCGGAGCTGGCGTACGAGTAATAACAATCTTGCGTCGCGGCCGTCTGGCGGCGCTGGCGTTCACCGCAGCGGCGCGCTGCGGCGGCCAATCAGGACGCTCTGTGCGCGCGTCGGGACAGCCCGGGTGCGTGCAGGGCGGTCCCCGGTAGGAGACCTGGCGTCCAGACTACATGAGGCGGATCTGATTAACAGGGCGATGAATCTCGCCGCGATGATCCTGATGATTTTCTTTCCTTTTGTCATCACGCTGGCGGCGCTGTCGCCGCTGCGGCAGGGCGGTGCGGCGGACATAATCATCGCGCGCATGGGGTTGAGCCATGATGCGGCGATGGCCGTGGAACGACTCTTTACCCCGCGGAGCGGAACCGTCATCACTGGCTGGACAGTACTGGGAGTTCTCTGGCTGATAATTGGCGGACTGAGTCTGGCTGCGTCCGTCCAGTCCATTTATGTGCGGGTCTTCAGGCTGAAGCCATTCGGGCTACGCGGCCTACTGGCCCAGGTCGTCTGGCTCTGCGGACTGATCTTCTTTCTTGTCGCTACCACGAGTCTCGGGGCGCTGCTCACCGGCACCGTGGCTGGTCAGGTCTGCTACGGCCTGGTAGCCACCGTGATCCTGGCGCTCTTCTTGTGGGTCGGGGTCCGGGTGCTCACCATCGGCCGGATGAGCTGGCGGGACTCGTGGCCGACAGCCCTGTTCACGACGATCGGCCTGACTGGTCTGGGTGTCGTCAGCCGGCTGGCATTCTCGGCTTCCATGGTGGCGAACGAGCGTAGCTATGGCGGGATCGGGGTTGTGTTCACCATCCTGTCGTGGCTGATCGGTTTCGGTGTTGTCCTCATCGGAGGGGTAATCGTCGGCACGTGGTATCTCGACACCGAGCTGTCGGTCGCCGGCATCCTCAGAAAGTTTCATATCGGGAGGAGGATGGGCCGAGACCAAGCCCGGAAATCATGAGATGAGCCGGTGCGCGGATCGATGCCGAGGGCTACAAGGGCCAATGACGTGTGACCTGGTGTTGATCGTGTCCGGTGGACAGCAGGAGGTGACGCCGTGTGAGCGGCTGATCTGGTCGACCGGCGTCCTGCCGTCTTACCTCTAGGTTCAGGGCGTCAACGTCGCCTCCATAGGGTCCAAGCCGGGCACCCGCATCGGCCGCAATCCGAGCCGGGCCGGTAGTGCTCGTGGTCATGACGCGCATGGCCGCAGCGGCAGTGCAGGACGAGCAGACCGCGGATCGACCTCACAGGGCCACCTCCGTCCGGATGGGAGTGATAAGTGAGTTAACTGCCTAAATGTCGTATGTGAGCCAATCTGCCTGGTATGTCTAGACGTTCGGGCGGAGATCGTTCAGGTCGTCCTTCCCGGCCGGCCCGGGGACGCCTGCCTGGCTCTCGTCCGCGACTCGGCGCCCTCTCCGCGTGACCACCCCGAGACTCGGCCCGGCTACGGCCGGGTGGCCCGAGGAACGTCTGTGACGGGGCGGTTTATCGTCTCCAGATCCTGAGCGCCGTAGCAAGCGACCCATCGGGAGACGATAGGGATCATGAGTATCTTGAGCGGGACCGGGGCATCGGGCACCTCGGCCGGGCGCCACGCCGACGGGCGGCGGGGGGGAAACGCGCCGCCCGAGGCGAACGAGCGCGCCGTCATCC
>NZ_CDWWEW010000376.1:0-4921 GCF_977966315.1 Frankia sp. CeRuru1 | reverse complement strand
CTCCTGGGCGGCTCGTTGCTGATGCGGCGCTGACCCCCGCCCGATGCCCCGAGCCCCGAGTACGGTCCTGCGGTTTCCTCCTGCGGTTTCCCCGTCGTGGCGGGCACCCAGGGCGCCCTCGCGGATGGCGGTGATGACGGCCGAGAAGTTCCGACCGGGACCGTCCCGGCGGACGAAGTCCGCATAGATCTCGGCCGCGGTGTGCCCAGCACCGTACCCATCCCCTTGGGGAGCACCGTACCCATCCCCGCGGGGAGCACCCGGTGACACCCGTGGGAGTATGCCACTGGCAACCCACGGCTGACTCGAACGACTACATCAGTGTTATCAGAATGTTGTTGACAATGACCGGCGACGTTCGCGGTCGGCAATGGTCACGTCGGCAAGACTCGCAGTCCGCGAACATCCGGCCCATGAAATCACAATCCGCGATGCCACACCCGGCGAAACCGTGTTCGACAATGCCTCACCAAGACATACCCAACACCCGCTACAACGGAAGCCCGCGAACATCAACATTCAAACAAACGCCTGACATCGCGACCCGACATCCAGATCCGAAGAAAATACATTCCGACGCCCCCCGGCAACCCGTTATCCCACCGTTCCAGCACGGCCGACCAGGAGCGTTCGTGGCTCGTCCGCCCGAAGTGCTGTTCGTCTGCGTTCACAACGCGGGCCGTTCTCAGATAGGCGCCGCTCTGCTCGACCGACATGGTCGTGGCCTGTTCCGCGCCCGATCCGCCGGCAGCGCCCCGGCCCCGGCCATCCACCCGGGAGTCGTCACCGTCATGGCCGAGGTAGGCATCGACCTGTCCCGGGAGTCCCCGAAGCGACTGACCAACGAGATGGTCCGCGACTCCATCGTCGTCATCAACATGGGATGCGACGACGCCGTTCCCAGCTACCCCGACACGCGCTACCTCACCTGGAAACTGGATGATCCGGCGGAGTGCGCGCTCGAGGAGATCCGGTCGATCCGCGACGAGATCGACGCCCGCGTCCGGGCGCTGGTCTACAGTCTCGGCGTGGCCACCCGCGTCGGGCTACTGAAGAACCAGCCCGGTTACACCGGGATCCCGCCTGGTGGTACTGACCCGGATGCGTGGCGCTATCCTCCACCGGTCGGGGCGGGCGCACCCGACACAACCGCGTGATCCGGCGCGACCGCGTCGACGGGCTCGGCCTCCCGGGGCGGGATGATGATCGTCGCGCCGATCCGGACGGTGCCGCCACGCACGGCGTCGGCGCGCAGGCCACCCCGGTCGCGTAGCGCGCTCCAGACCCCGGGGCGGGTGAGCTGTTCGAGGTAGGAGCACGGTGGGCAGGGCCGGGCACCGAGCAGGACAACGTCGTCGATGCGGAAGGTCCGCCCGACGAGGTCGAGTAGCGCGACGCCCTCCGTCACCAGGTTTCGCCTGGTCTCCCACTCGGCCAGAGCCACCCCGGCATCCGCGGCCACGGCGGCGATGACCTCACGCTCGATCAGCGTGACGGCACGACCGGCGCCACCGCGCGCGGACAATCGCGGGAACCCGCGCACCCTCGCCATACTCACCGCCGCGCGGTTTCGGCCTGCTCGGCGCCCCCTTCCTGCTCGGCACTCCCTTTTTCCTCGGCCCACTCGGCCTCGGCCTGCTCGGCGCGTTCGGCTTGGGCCTGCTCGGCCCGCACGGTCGCCGCCCTCTCCCTCGCGGCCGGCCCCGACTCCTCGGGCTGTGCCACCACTTTGCCGTCGCGAATCTCACCTCGCCACGACCCGGTTGCCTTGCCCTGCATCACGATGAACCGGCGGAAATGCTTGAGATCGAGGCGGGCCCGCCGGCCGCCGGCACGCCAGATATTCCCCGTCCTCTCGACGAACCCGCTGGGATAGTATTCCATGGCCAGCAGGATCCGGGTGAGGTCATCAGCGAGCGGATGAAAAGTGACGGCGCCCCTGGTGGAGCCCTTTCCGCCCTCGGACGTCCAAGCGATCCGCCGGTCCGGGATCTGCTCTTGGACGGTCGCCTTCCAGCTGCGTCGGGACTTGAAGACCTTGACCCGCCAGTTCTGCTCGGTCTCGCTCTTCGTTTCCACCGCCTCCACGCCCTTCATGAAACGGGCGAAATCCGGGAACTGCGTCCACTGGTCGTAGGCGACGGACACCGGGACACCGACGTCCACCGTCTCCTCGATGTTCGTGGCTTTGAGTGGCCCGCTCTTGCCGCCGCGCTTCCCGCGGCCGATCTTCAGCGTCCCCTTCGCCTTCTCGCGCATCGCCGAGACCGCGGTCCTGAAGGCCGTCTTCGTCGGCGGTTCCCCCCTGACCAGCCGCTGGACGCCCTCGGCGAGCGGGGAGAGCTTACCCTCCTTGCCGTTCCTCTCGGCCAGCCCGTGGAGTTTCTCCGTGCTCGAGGTGAGCCGCTGCGCCGTCCTGCCGACCAGGTGCGCCCCACCCGCCTTCGCCAAGTTCTTCGTCTCGTCGAGCAGGCTCTTGGTCGCCGGGCTGTCACGCAGGGCACCGAGAAAACCCTGCGCCGGTGGCTTCGTCGTCGGCCGCTCTGTCGTCTGCGTCATCTCCGCTCCTCGTCGATCGGACCGTCCCTCGGATGTCACCGCTCGGAGGTGACGTTCTGCCGGCCACGCGCGGCGCGGCGCGGCCCCGCCGAACGTCCGGGCGAAGAACGGCGCTGCGCACCGGACTGCGCCACAGCCTCGGGCGCCGCTCCCTCACCGGCCGCCCGTTGCTCCGACCGCTCGCCCTGCTCGGTCTGCCCGCCTGCCCACGCTGCTCCGCCTGCCCACGCTGCTCGGTCTGCCCGCCCGAGGTGCCCTCCTCGGATTCCGCCGCGGCGGGCGCCAGCTTCTCGCCCTCTCCTTCGCCCCGGCCGGGTGCGGCGGCCTCCGGCACGGCCCCGGTCACCCCTTTGACGGCCCCGGTCACCCCCTCGGTGACCGCGCCCGTCGCCGCCTTGGCGACGTCACCCGCCTCGGCCAGGCCCTCGGTGAGCCGACCCGTACGCTGGTGGAGGTTCTCGGTGAGCCGACCCGCCCGGGCCTCGTACACCGACAGTGCCGCGCGCCGACCGGCCTCCAGCCCAGGTCCGCGGACCTGGGCGAGCAGCTCCTCCGCCTCCGCGGAATGCAGCAGTTTCACCGTCTGATCACGGACAATGTCCTTGGCGTGATAGTTGCGCCCGGTCAGCCAGAGCCCGACTCCGATCGCCATCTTGGCTTTCTTGGTCCGGCCGAGGACATAGCCGCCGACGAGCGCCGCAGCGATCTTCGCACTGCTCATAGTTGATCATTCCCTTCCCAGATGTCGGAGTCCGAGCTCCAACCCCATCTGCCGGTCCCCCCGAAGGCGTCGGCGTCCGCCGTGTCACCGGCTCCGGGGGGACCCGTGGGGCCCTCGGCGAAGTCGATGGCGGGAAGTGGGCCGACGTATTCGATCGTGAAGTACGGACAGGCACGACGGAGATCGGCGACGGCGGCGTCGAACGCGTCCACGGCGTCGTCGCGCAGCAGAAACGCCCAGCTGAGCACCGGGGCCTCCGCACCGCCGTGCGGGCGCCGTGGCCGGTCGGACAGCGCCAGCGGACGCAGCAGGTCGAGGATCGCATCGGCCTGACGCTGCCGGCGGGCGATGACCAGGTCGGCCACCTGCTGACCCAGCCTGATCCGCGCGTCGAGATCCGCGGGCGGCGTGACCCCGACGAACGGGCTGCCCGGCAGTACCTCGGTGAGGGCGGACCGCTCGTCCTCCTCCACGTCGAGATGCAGCTCCACCAGCCCTTCGAGCGCATCGAGCCGATCGGGCATCTCGTCGGCGAGCGGGGCGAGGACCTCACGGCACACGGCCGCCTCGTCGGGGGCGACGGTCCCGAACCGCAGCGGCAGCACGGGGCCTCCGGCGAGAAGTCGCTGCAGGATGTCCAGATGACGCACAGCCTCGGACTCGCCCAGAATCCCGACATCCGCGGTGACGCTGACCGCCGCCGCCAACGGCCCGAACCGCACCAGGTGCACCTGCCCCGGGGGGTGTCCGATGCCGGGCGGCGGTGGCGTCGGCGCCGGATGCCCGGACCGCGTGATGCCATAGATGATGACGGACATAGCGATCATCCCTCTCGGCCGCTGCGGCGGTCGCCCGGCGCACTGCGCCCGGCCGGCAGATCCCGCCGGGCGTGCTCCTCGGACGATCCGCCACGCAGCGAGCCCACCACCTCCTCGGCGGTGTCCTTCAATCCCTCGAGCGCCCCCTTCGACTTCTGCCTCGCGGTGCCGTCGGTGACCTCATGCATGAGTCCGGGCAGGCCCGAGACCTGCTCCTTGGGCGCGATGTCCAGCCGGTTCACCGCCTCGGCGAACCGGAGGTAAGTGTCCACGCTCGCGATGACGACCCGGGCGTCGACCGTGAGGATCTCGATTCCGACCAGCGCGACCCGCACGTAGGCGTCAATGACGATGCCCTTGTCGAGCACAACGTCGAGGACATCGGCCAGGCTGCTGGGCTTCGGAGCCCGGTTCATGGACTGACTGGAGACGCTCATGGCGCTGTCCTCGCCTTCTTCCATCGTTCTTCGTACGCGGAGGAGGCGGAGCGGGCCCTCGACGCGTCGGGGGCGGTCGGGTCGATCCCCGGCCCGGGATCGACGAGGTGACGGGCCCGCCGTAGTGCCTGCTCGGTCTCCTCGGGGCTCACGCCCGACGAGACGCGCGAGACCGCGACCGACGTCCTGGGGATCCGCGTCCAATCGCAGCGTCCGCCGGGGGTTCCTGGTAGTACTCACCATCCCGCCTCTCGGCCGCCCTCCACGGCTGTCTGCACACCGATTAGCAGGGCGCGCAGATCGAGCCGGAGCAGGTCGACGCCGGCCAGCGCGACCACGACATCCCCACTGATCACCACGCCGCGGTCCACCAGCCGGTCGAGGAG
>NZ_CDWWEW010000375.1:0-4925 GCF_977966315.1 Frankia sp. CeRuru1 | reverse complement strand
GGCTACGATCTGCAGAGCAGCATTCCGGGGCTCTTCGTGATCGGGGAGGCGAACTTCTCCGACCACGGCGCCAACCGTCTCGGCGCGAGCGCGCTGATGCAGGGTCTCGCCGACGGCTACTTCGTGCTGCCGCCCATGCTGGGTGACTACATCGCCTCGACGAAGCTGGGCGCGGTCGACGCGAGCCATCCCGCGGTCGCGGAGACGGCGGCCGAGGCGACGGGCCGGCTGACCCGCCTGCTCACCGTGAACGGCGACCGCACCGTCGACTCGTTCCACCGTGAGCTCGGCGAGATCATGTGGGACGAGTGCGGGATGGCGCGCAGCGAGGACGGCCTGCGCAAGGCGCTGGGGCGTCTTCCGGAGCTGCGCGAGGAGTTCTGGCGACAGGTCAAGGTGCCAGGCGGCGCGGGTAGTGTCAACCAGAGCCTGGAGCGGGCGAACCGGGTGTCGGACTTCCTCGAACTCGGCGAGCTGATGTGCGTCGACGCCCTGCACCGCGAGGAGTCCTGCGGGGGGCACTTCCGGGTCGAGAGCCAGACCCCGGACGGCGAGGCCCTTCGCGACGACGACCGGTTCGCCTACGTCGGGGCCTGGGAGTTCGCCGGCACGGAAACCCCGCCGGTGCTGCACCGCGAGGTTCTGGAGTTCGAGCACGTCCACCTCGCCCAGCGTAACTACGCGTGAGGCGGTGCCGGTCAATGGATCACGACTGTACGAGGAGCCGACCGTGAAGCTCACCCTTCGGATCTGGCGCCAGGCCGGACCGGACGAGCCAGGCCGCATGGTCACCTACGAGGTGCCCGACGCGAACCCGGACATGTCCTTCCTCGAACTGCTCGACGTGCTCAACGAGCGACTGACCCTGCAGGGCGAGGAGCCAGTCAGCTTCGACCACGACTGCCGCGAGGGCATCTGCGGCGCCTGCGGAGTGGTCATCAACGGCCAGGCCCACGGCCCCCGGGAACGGACCACCACCTGCCAGCTGCATGTGCGGGAGTTCTCCGACGGGGACGTCATCGACGTCGAGCCGTGGCGCTCGGTCGCATTCCGCGTCGTCCGCGACCTGATGGTGGACCGCTCCGGCCTCGACCGGATCATCCAGGCCGGCGGCTACATCAGCGCCCCGACGGGCAGCGCCCCCGAGGCGCACTCCACCCCGGTGCCCAAGGCCGTCGCGGACACGGCGTTCGACAACGCCACCTGCATCGGCTGCGGCGCCTGCGTCGCGGCCTGCCCCAACGGCTCAGCCATGCTGTTCACCTCGGCGAAGGTCGTGCACCTCAACAGCCTGCCCCAGGGCGCTCCGGAGCGGGCGAGCCGCACGCTCAACCTGGTCGAGGCCATGGATGCCGAGGGCTTCGGCGGGTGCACCAACACCGGGGAGTGCACCGTCGCCTGCCCGAAGGGCATCCCGCTGGACAGCATCGCCACGCTCAACCGCGAGGTCCTGCGGGCCTCGATCGGCCTCCGGTAGAGCGGAAAAGCGTGGAGGGTTAGGCACGGTCCAGAGACCGTGGACCGTGCCTAACCCTCCACCGAAAAGGAGCTCTTCGCGGTACGGCGGATCCGGCGGCGCGGGAGGATAATGGCGGCGGTGGGAAATCACCCGATCAAGGCGGACGTGACGGGATCGACGGACACGACCCGACCGGCCGGGAACGCCGCGGGGCTGAGCGCGCCGCACGGGTCACGCCTGCGTCCGGGGCACGCCGTTCCCGACCAGGTGGCGGTGATCGGCGGCGGGATGGTCGGGCTGTGCGTGGCGTGGTTCCTCCAGGACCGCGGCAGGCGGGTGACGGTCTTCGACCGTGACCACCTCACCGCCGGGCCCACCTGGGCCGGAGCCGGATCGTCCTGGGGCAACGCCGGCTGGCTCACCCCGGGGCTCGCGACGCCCCTGCCGGAGCCCGCGGTCCTGCGCTACGGGCTGCGGGTGCTCCTGCGCCCGGACTCACCGGTGTACGTGCCTCCGGTCGCCGATCCGGGGCTCGCCCGCTTCATCGCCGGATTCGTCCGGCACAGCACGACCGCGCGGTGGCGAACCGCCATGCGTGCGCTGGTGCCGTTGACCCGTGCTGCTCTCGGTGCCTTCGACGAGCTCGCGGCGGGCGGCGTGACCGCGCCGACCCGCGCCGCCAACCCGTTCCTGGCCGGCTATCGCGCCCGGTCCGGCCTCAACGCCCTCCTGACGGAGCTCGCCGAGATCCGGGCGACCGGCCAGCCCGTCGATGCCGAGGTGCTGGGCCCGGCGGCCGCCCGCGACCTCGAACCTCTGCTGTCCGAGCAGGTCCGGTACGTCGTGTCCGTGCATGGGCAGCGGTTCTGCGATCCCGGCCGCTTCGTCGCCGCCCTCGCCGACAGCGTCCGGGAACGCGGCGGCCTCGTGCACGAGGCGATGGCCATCGACGAGGTGCGCGAGGCAGGTGGCCGGGTGGAGCTGCTCGGGCCAGGGGGGCCCGGTGGGCCTTACGACGCGGCGGTAATCGCCACCGGCGCCTGGCTTCCCCGGCTGGCCCGTCCGTTCGGGGTCCGCCTTCCCGTCCAGGCCGGTCGCGGATACAGCTTCCTGGTCGCGACCGAGCAGCCACCGAGCGGTCCGATCTACTTCCCCGCCTCCCGGGTGGCCTGCACTCCCCTGGGGGACGGCCTGCGGGTCGCCGGCATGATGGAGTTCCGCCATCCGGACGCGGCGGCCGACCCGCGGCGCATCCGGGCGGTGGTCGAGGCGACCCGCGGCCTGCTGCGCGGAGTGGACCTGGACACCCGCACCGCCGAATGGGTGGGACCACGCCCGTGCACCCCGGACGGTCTGCCGCTGATCGGCCCGACCACCTCGCCGCGTGTCTTCATCGCCGGCGGGCACGGCATGTGGGGCATCACCCTCGGCCCGGTCACCGGCCGCCTCCTCGCCGACGCCATCGCCACCGGTTCGCCCGCGGCCGAGCTGTCGCCGTTCGATCCGCTGCGTTGATGGCGAAGCGGATCAGGCCCCGATGCGGGCGACTCGATGCTGGCGACTCGATGCGGGTGAAGGGTCAGAACTCTCTGTAGTCAGAGTAGTCAGTTCTGAGCTTGAGATGACCTTTGGGATGACCAGGGAGGGACGACCGGCAGCCCCTGCACCTCCAAGCGCTCCGCGACGGGCAACGGCTGCGGGCGCACGGTGAGCGCCGGGCCGCCTACCGGCTCCCGGACCTTGATTTCCAGAGTCCGGGTCTGGCCGCGATCGACGGTGAGATAGGTGGAGAGCACGGGATGCCCGGACTCGGAACCGCTGGCAAGGCCGATGGGCACACCGTCGAGCCGGGCACCGACGAGCCAGCTGCCTCGGCCCGTGTACACCGAGAGCCAGAGATTGTTCTGCGCCCGGGGATTCCCAGCGGCGTCCTTGAGATCCTGCCGGTGGCGCACATAGGCCGGCAGCCCGTCCGGGGCGGCGTTGGTGAGCCGGATCGTGATCGTCGCCACGCCGGCGCCGTTCGGCTGCCGCTGCATGCGGTAGGTGGTCTGCCGCCGTAGCCAGTAGTCCAGCTTGCTCGCCGTCGCGTTCTGGGTGACGACCCCGAGAAACGGCCCGGGCACGTCCGGCAGCGCACCACCCAGCGCCGTGGACGAAAGAATCCGCTGCTCCTCGGCGTGGTTGCTGGATATTTCCAGCCGGCCCTCGCGAGCGGCCCGTCCCAGCGCGGTCACGAGTTTCGTCGTATCACCGGCTCCCGACTCCACGGCCGCATAGACGGCCTGACCGACCTGGGCGAAGAAGCGGTCGCGGGCGGCCGCGTCCATGATCTCGCCATAGACGCGCGACTCGACGAGATCGACCAGGTGCTCCGCGGCCACCGACGTGCCGTCGGGGAGCACCGCGGGCCGGCTCGCGGCGAGAAGATACGACAACGTCGTGGGGTCGACGCTGATCGTGCCGTCGACGTCGAGGCCCGTTCCGGCCCGGTAGAACGCGCTGTAGAGCCTGCCGGCCATCGGGTAGTCGGGGGTCAGGTTGATATTCGCCCAGATACGGTCGGGCCAGAAGGCGCCGTAACGGGCCGCGAACGGGACCGGCAGCCTCGTCGCGGGTCGCTGCTGGGTGGGGCCTCCCGGCAGAGCACCGTTGCCCGAGATGCCGTCGAGGGACAGCCGCCCGTGCTCCGCGGTCAGCAGGCCGAACCCACCGATGATCCCCCCGTTGGCGCGGGACTCGGCCGGGTTCTGGACGATCAGCAGGTAGCGACGGGCACCGCCCCCGCCGAGCATGGCGGGACCGACCCGGGCGGCCAGAACGACGGTGCCCAGCGCACCGGACAGGCGCCGGCTCCGGTCGATCATCTCGGCGCGGGCGTCGGCGATGCCGCTGGCCCGCCCGGCCCATCCGCAGTCGGGTACGTTCTCCGCTGCCGCCTGCAACGCGGAGATGGCGTTGAAGGATCGCTCGGCCGGGCGGCGGACCGCGGCAAGCGCCCGGACATTGATCGTCATACGCTGGCGCAGCACCCGCGGATCGAGAGAGGGACCCAGGTCGGCCACGGCCGGCAGGCTGGTGCCGGCGACCGCGTCCACCTCTCGGATCAGTGTTGCCGCCGAGCGCAGCGGGCAGCCGGCGACGGGCAGCCGCCCAAACGCCGACCACACCGGATCCGAGGTCAGGGCCCGCGCATCGGTGGCCCGCCGCCGGATCTGCTCGAGCTGCGACCGCAGCTCGGCCTCGCGGGGAAAGTCTCCGCTCAGAACCTGCCGCTGCAGGACGGCGATCCGCTGCCTGGCCTCGTCAAGACGGGACTTGGCCAGTAGTCCGCGCACGACCACCCAGGCGGTCATCGCCACCAGCACGACGAGGGCCGTCGCGACCCCGGCGGCCAGCCGGCGGTACCGGGCCCGGCGACCACGATGACGCCGGCGACCACAGCCGACGCGGTGCTGCCCCGCCC
>NZ_CDWWEW010000374.1:0-4930 GCF_977966315.1 Frankia sp. CeRuru1 | reverse complement strand
GTCTGGACGTGGAGGTCTACAACGACGAGCTGGGCGAGCCCCGCGGGCGGGTGATCGCGGTCAATACCGACACCGGACCGGCCGAGGAGTGGGAGGACGCGGTCGCCGACCGGATCGCCGAGCTGCTCGACGAATGGGCGACCGTCGCCAGCGTCGACAGCACACAGCTCTGCTTCCGCCTGCCACCGGACCCCGGGCCGACGCGCGCCACCGACGACACCCGGACCTACACCCGTCCGGAGTGACCGCGAGGAGCGTTCCGCGACTGCCCCCGCTGCCACGTGCCTGGCCCCGGCCACGGGGCGGGCAGAGAAAGAAGGTCTGGTCGTGACATTCGCCGAAATGATTGTGGTTGTGGACGGCGCTATCGATTCTCGGGAGATCTTGTACGACGAAACGCTCCTGAATGTCCGCCTCGAGGAAATCGAGGAGGATGCCGAAAGTGACGGTCTGCACACCACCGTCTACGTGACCTTCCACGAGCACGACCGGGACGCGGAATGCACCTGCGGGCCGCGGTCGACCCCGTCAAAGCCCTACCAGGAGTTCAACAGTCCTCGCGAGCCGGGCAGCGGCACGCCGAGAGGCTCGGAAGGCGCGGCGCTGTAAACGACCTCCTCACGCCCGCGACGCTTCCCCCTGTCCGATAAGCGGCCGGCGACTCGTGGTGCCCGCCGAAAACGAAGCCTAGGTACGACGGAGGCATTCCTGTGCCCAATGAATTGAGCGAGCGCGAGTATTTTATAGCCATGGCGTGCGCCATCCTCCGCGAGGCGGGCCCGACGAGACAACTCACGGGGAGGCGCTGCGCGCGGTCCTGGCCGACTTCGCCGACTGGGCGGCGGCGGGACAGTGGCGGTCCGTCGGCTCGGCCTGGGATGAGTACGCGGCGCGGGTCGCCGGCCCCGACATCGTCGCGTACGCCGACACGATGATGCGGCGGCCGGCGGAACACTACGTCCTCACCCGGCCGAGCCGGTATGACCGTCCGGATGAGTGGGAGTCACCCAACGTGGTGCGCTGCCATTCCCGGTATGCCCGCCGTGAGGCGCGGTTCGGGATCGGCTACATCGGTCCGGAGGGCAGCTGCCGCCGCGTCCACGGCGGACCGATGCAGCCGGGCCCGTACGCCTACCTGTTCCCCCACGACACCGTGATCGACAACTACGGCGGGACCGGTGCCGAGTCGCGTGTCCTGACCGAGCATGGCCTGGAGTTCCCGGTGAAGATCGGCGACGTCCTGGTCATCCGTGACGTCCGCTTCGAGCTGATCGAACCGGACCCCCACCGGGACTACCCGGCTCTCGCGCTGCTCGCGGACGACGCGTAGCCCCCGCCCCATCCGAGGGTCGCGGCTTCGCGGGAGCACCTCATGCCGCCCTGGTGGTGGCTCGAACACCGTCGTCGGCCACCACCAGTGCCCCTTTTGGCTTCGTCTGCCCACCCGGGGGAGCTGCCGCTTGCACCGGCAGCCGACCGGGGATCGCACGGCAATTCTCGTCCCGCCGATTTTGGCATGCACCCGAACACAACGGAGGCCAGCTATGGCCGAAGATGCAGAGAACACGACGCTAGCGGGCATCGTCCGCGACGTCACCGAGGCCCTTTCCAGGATCTCACCCCAGATCGAATGGGCGGCGGACGAGGTTCACCGGGCGATGGACCGGCACCCGTCGGATCGGGATATTCTCTACCACAGCTTCCGCCTGTTGACGCCGACCCACCGGCTCATGGCCACGGAATTTGTGTATCGGTCGCATTGCCGTGAGCTCCTCGACCGGGTTGCCGCCGGTACGGACACACGGCCAGGAACCGCCGCCGAGGTGTCTTGCCTGTGCGTCGAGATCAGCCAGGTCGCCCCGCTGCGATCCCCAGCGGCCGGGCTCTATTTCAGAATGTGGGCCGCCGCATTCCCCGAGCAACAGATGTTCGGCGAGGACAGCTGGCGGCACCACGAAGCGTTGGAAGGGTCGACCATCGACGACCTCGAAGCAACCGCCCGCCGCAAGCTGACCGTACCAGGCCGGAAACTCGGCACCATCGAATGCGCCGGCCTACACGACGGCGAACCCGTCCAATGCAAGTACGCCGGAACGTGATTCTCCGACGCTACCCGACGCGTAATTGAGAGGTGCCGCATGCGTCGCTATCTACCCCCGGCTATAGCGCCGGCTGACGAGTTCGACATGTACGGACTGGAACTCGACCTCGGCGACTGGGCCTATGTGCTCGACCAGTACGGCGTCCTCTACGGGCCTGGCTGGTACCCGTTCCACCGGCCCTTGACCATTCTGGAGCCGAATCCCGCCGCCCCGCTTGTCCACCGCGCCCTGCCGTCCGGCCGAACCGCGCAGACCATGGTCCGGATCTCCCCAGACGTGGCCAACTACTCGTGGCGCAACGAGTACATCCTGCTGGAACCGTTCGATCATCGGGTGCAGGCCCGGATGGCGCTGTTCATCCGCCGGCAGGGAATGGGCGCCATCCTCCGACGCCTCAGCGTCGAGATCGACCTTCGGAACAAGATCGTCACCATCCCCGCTGCCTGTCCCGAGCAGCTGCGGCGCCAGGCGGACATCAAAGGCCGGCGGGTCCTGGACCTGCTGGCCGCGGCCCGCCGCGAACGGCGCCAAGGCGTGACGACCCCCACGGCGGTGCTCGGACCGTGGGACCGGGGCGAGGACCACAGCGACGACGCCGGGACAGCCCGTCCTGACCAGCCGTCGGACGGGCCAGTCAACCGCTGACAAAAAAGGAGCACACGCATGTCCGAAACAATCATGCGGCCGGTGGATTTCACGACGGTACCGGCGCAGTTGCGGGCCACCTGTGTGGATTTCGGCCGTGACCCCCGCGACGTGTCCGTCGTGTGGTGGCGCGCCTACAACCGCTACAGCCCGGCCGGCACGGTCATGTACGGCCGGCTGGAAGCGGTCCCGGGCCTGGTCGACCGGTACACGATCGAGGACCGGATCGCCGCCGAGCTGCGTCGGCAGGCCCCTGACGTGGCCGCCCACATCGAGACCTACCAGCCGATCAGCCGCTACGGCGAGGTGTGGCCCCCGGCGCCCTGCGGTCGGCAGGGCTGCCGCCGCACCGGCAGGCACACCCACCGCCTGATCGCGCCTGGTGACCACGTTGAGGTGCTGCCCTTGTTGGTCGCGGTTCCGGCGGACTGGCCGTTGCAGGCCCGCGGCGTCGTCCAACCACCCGACGAGGACGAGCTCCCCGACAGCAGGCGACACCGGGTGCTGTTGCACACCGGCCGCACCGTGACCGCGGGTGCACACGAGCTGCGTCGCCTCCGCCGCAACACCGCGTGAGGTGCCCAAAGGTCCGAGCAACGGCCGCGGCACGGCGACGAGGTGTGGGGCTGCCGGCCGGAGCCGGTTTTCCGCTTGATCTTCCGCGGATGTGGTTGCTCACGGGAATGCGGGCGGGCCGTGCCCCGCGATCGGCGCGGGCGATCCATGGGGTAGTCCCGGGTCAGTGATCGAGCGGCCCCGGGGAAATCGGTGCGACGGGCGTGGCGGAGCCCGCCCGCCTGAGCGACACCGAAAGACCGGGCCGCGACGGTTCTCACCCTGCCTCATCGATCTTCCCGCCCTGCATTGATGACCTTTTCTGTTGTTCCCGAGAAAGCGAGGAATCCTCGTGACCAACAACGCACATGATCGGGCGTACGCGAAAGCCGTAGGCGTGCGCCTTCGCGTGATCCGCGCCCAGCAGCATCGGTCCCTCGCCGATGTCGAAGCCGCAAGCGGCGGCCGATTCAAGGTCGCGGCGCTCGGCTCATACGAACGAGCCGACAGGATGATGACCACGTCACAGCTGGCCGAGCTAGCGGCGTTCTACAACGTGCCGGTCGCGGAACTGCTGCCGACCGACGGCCCGGCCGCGGCGCGGGCAGCGCACCCGCGCACGGTCCTGAACCTCACCGGCCTTGCCGCGGCTCCCGCGCCCGACACGGCGGTGCTGCGTCGCTGGGTCGCGCAGATACAAGCCGAACGAGGCGACTACGCGGGACGTGTCCTGTCCATCCGGGAGAGCGACCTGATCGCACTCGCCACGATCCACGACCTGACATCCACGGGGTTCATCCGGCAGCTGCGTCACTGGCACGTGCTGGACGCGTCGAGCGTCGTCCCCGATCCACCGGAGGGCGCCTGAGCTTGACGGCTTCGCACCCTGTCTGCGCGGGCATTCTCCGCGGCCAGAGCGGCGGCCCCGCGGCCGTGACCGGCGCTAGCTGGGGATCTTCACGATGTCGATGGTGGCGAGCCGGGTTACCGCCGGCAGGGTGAGGACGGCTCGCCGCTGGTCGGGAGGAGCCTCGTAGCCCCGCAGGATCGCGCTCGCGGTCGGATCGGCCAGCAGAACGGTCATGCGATCCGGCCGGTCCTCGCCGTAGTAGGTGCCATCGGAGGCGACCGACACGGTCACCATCCAGGCACCGCCGGTGTCCGGCTGGAGCTCTCCCTGGACGAAGCTGGCCCGGCCAGACGAGGGCGCCGGCGTGCTGATGACGAACAGGCGACCACCGGCTGGGATCACGCCGGTGACCCGCCCCCACAGGAGCTGGCCCGCGCGCGGTCCCCGCACGGTGATCTGCCCGCCCGATGCCACGGGCACGCCGTTGACGGTCAGGTCGACGACCGTCGCGGGCCGTGCTGGCGGCGTCGCCTGCGCCGGGTGCGAAGCGGGTGACACAGGCGCAGGCGATCGGGTCGCGGCCGGTCCCGTGGCCGCCGTGGGCGGGACGGTGCCCGCGGTCGTTCGGGCCGACGTCCGCAAGGCTGGAGCGCCCAGGACGGCCACGACGGCGGCGGCTGCCACGACGGCCAGCAGGAGTCCGAGCGTCGCGCGGCGTCGCCGCGACGGCCCGCGGGCCAGCGTGCTGTGCGCCGGACGGCGCTGGTCGTCCTCGGAG
>NZ_CDWWEW010000373.1:0-4937 GCF_977966315.1 Frankia sp. CeRuru1 | reverse complement strand
CCCCCATACCCCATCGTCCGGTCAGGAAGCTGCGCATCTGTGTCGTCCTTCCGTGTCGCGTCACCACGCCGCGAACCGGTCGTCGGCCCTGAGGGGCGACGACCGGCCGGGCGCCGCGCGCCACGGTGGCACGCGGTCGGAGCCCACGATGCGACAGCGAGATGTGAGGAACGTGCGAGCGTGGTGCGAACCACGTGGAAGGCCGGTTCCCGCGGTGGCGGACCCGGGCGGTACCTCGACGCGGCAGTACCTGGCCCGGCGGTACCTCGACGCGGCAACCGTCCGCCCCGGCGGATGCCTGCGGGCGGACGGTGCGTGCTCCGGCCGATCGATCGGGACGGAGGCCGGATCCGCGCTACGCGCTAGACCCGGGACGGTTGCCGGCTGTCCTCGTCCTTGCCCTCGTCCTTGGCCTGCGGCTGCATCGGCACGATCGTCCGGGCCCCCGTCCAGGACGGCGCCTCCTGACTCGCGTGCGGGGGCAGGGACGGTGCGAAGTCCGTTCCGAGGCGTTGGACCGCGACCCGAGCGAAGATCTGCTGCTCGGTGACGGTACGTTCCGACCGGCCCCGGCCGATGAAGCTCACCGTCCAGTGAAGCAGAGTGGTCAGCCGGTGCTTGAACCCGATGATATAGACGAGGTGCACGGCCAGCCAGACGAGCCAGGCGAAGAAGCCGCTGAACTGCACCTTGCCGATGCTCGCCACCGCGCTGAACCGCGAGATGGTAGCCATGCTGCCCTTGTCATGGTATTCGAACGGTCGGCCCGTCTGCTTGCCGGCGACCCAGGCCTGGATCTCCTTGGCGGCGTGCCGGCCGCCCTGGATCGCGACCTGCGCCACGCCGGGCAGCCGGTTGATGCTCGCCATGTCCCCGATGACGAACACCTCCGGATGGCCCGGCAGGGTGAGGTCGGGCAGCACCTCGATGCGGCCGGCGCGGTCGAGCCCCGCACCGGTCTGCTCGGCGAGCTGCCGGCCCAGCGGGCTCGCGGCAACGCCGGCGGCCCAGACCTTGCAGACCGAGTCGATGCGCCGGCGGGTGCCGTCGCTGTCCTCGACGTCGATGCCGGTCGCGTCGACATTGACGACTTTGGCGCCCAGCTGCACATCGACGCCGATTTTGGTCAGCTTGTCGGCCGCCTTCGCGCCGAGCCGCTCGCCGAACGGCGGCAGGACGGCGGGTGCGGCGTCCAGCAGGATGACTCGGGCCTTGGCGGGGTCGATGCTGCGGAAGTCCCGCCGCAGGGTCCGGCGCGAGAGTTCCGCGATCTGTCCGGCCATCTCCACGCCGGTGGGGCCCGCCCCGACGATGACGAAGGTCAGCAGCCGCTCCACGTCCGCGGGATCGGTGGACGCCTCGGCGAGCTCGAACATCCCGAAGATCCGGCCGCGCAGCTCGAGCGCGTCGTCGATGCTCTTCATGCCCGGGGCATGCGTGGCGAAATGGTCGTTGCCGAAGTACGACTGGCCCGCGCCCGCGGCGACGACGAGGCTGTCGTAGTGGTGCACGGTCGTGCGACCCAGCAACTGGGACGTGACCGTCCTTGCGTTCACGTCGATGGTGGTCACCTCGCCGAGGACGACCTGCGCGTTGTCCTGCCGGCTCAGTACCTCACGGGTGGTCGGGGCGATCTCGCCCTCGGACAGGATGCCCGTTGCCACCTGGTAGAGCAGCGGCTGGAACAGATGGTGCGTCGTCTTCGCGACGAGGGTGACCTCGACCGGTGCTTTGCGGAGGGCCTGCGCGGTGAACAGACCTCCGAAGCCAGACCCGATGATCACTACTCGGTGCGGGGAGGTGCTTCGCTCCTCGAGCCGTTCCGGTTCGCCGGCCTGCCCTGTCTGGGCGCTGTCCGTGGTCACGATCCTTCTCCGCTCAGCCTCTTGACTCCGGCGGTGCCCCTTGGCGCCGCGAAGACCATATACCTGATGGTGCCGGCCCCCGGCTACTATTTTCCGCCGTATATCCGAGATGGGATCGTGTTTATCGTCACCTCCTGTCGCCGGATAGCGTCGACGGGGCATGTGGCATGCAACACAATTCGTGGGCGATTGATACCTCGTCGAGTGGTGCGCCCAGTTCGGGGGCAACCGTGAGGTGGGCACTGAAGATCGTGTCTGGCCGGAAGGCGGCGGCGCATGGCCGAACGGAAATACGGCGAACCGGCTCCGCGGACGCGGGCGACCACCCGGTCTCTGGGCCCCGACGGCGGGGATCTGTCTGGCCAGAGCTATGATCATGTTTTCTTCGTGTGGTGGATTTGACTGAGCGCACCTTCTGGGGGTCCGGTTTAGCGCATCAGTCTATTCGGATACTGCTTTCACCATCTGCACCTTCATTCGGTGCTCGTTCTTTGACATGACGTTCGCGTCCTGCACGTTCACGGGCAGCTTTCACGGGCAGCTTTCACGGGCAGCATGTTCGGCGGATGCATCTTCGATCTCATGAAGGTGGCCGGCGGGGATTAGTCCTTCGTGGGTCTGCCCCGAGCGGGCCAGGGAGGATCGCGGATCCGGGGAGAACCTCAGTCTCGCAGTGGATCATGGGCGAAGGCCCGCATCCCCCCGGCGAAGTCGACCCGCGGCCGGTAGCCGAGAAGATCGCCTGCTCGGGCCGAGGACGCGGCGATGTGGCGGACGTCGCCGACCCGGGAGGTACCGGTCACGACGGGCTTCGGACCGCCGAAGGCACGAGCCAGCGCGTCCGCCATGTCCCCGACGGTGTGGGGATCACCGGAGCCGATGTTGAGGGGAACCAGCCGGCCGGGTGCCTGCGGCTGGTGGGACGCCAGCAGGTTGGCCTGCGCGACGTCGTGGACGTGCACGAAATCCCTCAGCTGCCGGCCGTCCTCGAAGACCTGCGGGGCCCGCCCGTGTTCCAGCGCACTGCGGAAGATCGACGCGACGCCGGCGTAGGGGGTGTCCCGGGGCATCCGCGGACCGTAGACGTTGTGGTAGCGCAGTGCCACGACGGTCCCGCCGGTTTCCGCCGCCCATGCCGCCGCGAGATGCTCCTGGGCGACCTTGGTCGCCGCATACGCGTTGCGGGGGTCCAAGGGGGCGTCCTCGTGGACCACGATGGGCGAGAGCGGCTGGTGGCACCGTGGGCACGGCGGCTCGAAACGGCCCGCGTCCAGGTCGGCGGCCTGCCGTGGTCCGGGGCGCACCGGTCCGTCCGTCGGGCAGCGGTAACCACCCTCGCCGTAGACCACCATGGAGCTCGCCAGGACCAGTCGCCCCACTCCGGCGCGGGCCATCGCCGCGAGCAGGACCGCGGTGCCGAGATCGTTGTTCGTGGCATACGCCGGAAGGTCGTCCAGATCGGCCCCTAGACCCACCATAGCGGCCTGGTGGCATACGACGTCGATCCCGCTCAGTCCTTCGGCGACCTGGCCCCGATCGGTCACGTCCCCAACGATCATCTCGGCGGCGTTGTTGACCTGGGGCTTCGTCCGGTGCACCGCCGGAAGCAGGGCGTCGAGGATCCTGGCCTCGTCGCCCGCCGCGACCAGCGCGTCGACAACGTGAGAACCGATGAAGCCGGCGCCACCGGTGACGAGAACCCGCATGACGCCGACGCTAGCGGTGCCGGGACGCGCTGGATCTTACGAACCGCGGAACGTCTCCGGCCCGGCCCCTGTGCCGGCGCCGTCGTAACCCCGGGCGGCGTCCGGACGTCAGGACGTGGGGAGCGCGACGACGAAGCGGCAGCCCTCCCGATGGTTGTGCACGGTGACGTCGCCCCCGTGCGCCTCGACGATGCCGCGGACGATCGCGAGGCCGATCCCCGACCGCATCCGTGGCTGGTGCGGGTGGTCGTCACCGCCGGGGGTCCGGGCCGACTCGCCCCGGAATCCGAGGTCGAACACGCGGGGCAGCTCCTCCTGCGGGATGCCGCCGCACCGGTCCGCCACGGCGAAGACCGCCCGGTCGGCGTCCGCGGTAGCGGTGATCTCCACCGTTCCGTCGTCGGGGGTGTGCCTGATGGCGTTGACGAGGAGATTGGTCAGCACGCGCCCCACCTCGGCCGCGTCGGCGTCGACGTACCCGGCGTGATCGGCCCGCCCGCTGACGACGACTCCCTTGGCCCGCGCGATCGGGTCCACCGCGGCGATCGCGTCCGAGACGACGTCGGCGACGCGCACCTTCTCCAGGCTCAGCCGCAGCGCACCGGCCTGCAGCCGGGCCAGTTCGAACAGGTCGTCGACCATGCCGGTCAGCCGCTCGGCGTCGGCGAGCATCAGCCGGTGGTAGCGGGCCGTCGTCTCGGCGTCCGTGACCAGGCCGTCCTGCAGGGCCTCGGCCGTCGCCCGGATTCCCGCGAGCGGGGTTCTCAGGTCATGACTGATCCAGGCCACCAGCTCGCGGCGACTCGCCTCCAGGGCCCGTTCCCGTTCCCGCGCCTCGACTAGGCGGACATGGGTCGCGTCCAGGGCCGTCGCCAGCGCGCTGAGCTCGGCGGTCGGAACACGGCCGGCGCCGCGATAGCCCGGCTCGCCCAGGGCCGCCGTCGCTCGGGTCAGCGTCCCGATCGCCGCCACGACCGGGCCACCCAGGCGCACCGCGGATGCCGACGCCACCACCGCCGACACGGCGACCACGATGAGCACGACCCGCAGGTCGTGATCGGAGAGGAACATTGCCTGCGCCGTGCCGGCGACCCCCGCCGTCACCGCGACGACCGGTAGTACGCTCAGTGACGCGGCTGTCGCCCACAACGGCCGCTTCCGGAGCGCCCGCAGCAACGGCAGGCCGGTGAGCGCGGCCGCTGTCGAACAGCCGAGCGCGATCCCCATGACCTCCAGGTCGGCGTTCATCGGGGCCTCGCTCTCGCTCTCGCTCGCCGCCCGCCCGTGAGGTCGTCGTCCCGCCGCACCGCCTCGGGTCTCATCCTCGGTGTCGTCCCTCGTCCGGTGCCGCCACCTGTCCGGTGGG
>NZ_CDWWEW010000372.1:0-4940 GCF_977966315.1 Frankia sp. CeRuru1 | reverse complement strand
CGCGCCCGCCGCGCCCGCCGCGCCCGCCGCGCCTGCCACGCCCCCCGCGCCTGTCGCGCCCGCCGTCCTGTCGGTCCGGGGTCTGACGGTCCGGTTCGGCGCGGTCACCGCGGTGCGCTCGGTCGACCTGCGGGTGGAACCCGGTCAGATCGTCGGGATGATCGGCCCGAACGGCGCGGGCAAGACGACGGTCATCGACGCGATCACCGGTTACACCCCGTTCTCGGTCACGTCGATGACGTTGGGCGGCGTCCGGCTGGACCGTCTGCCGGCGCACCGGCGGGCCCGCGCCGGCATCAGCCGGTCGTTCCAGAACCTGGAGCTGTTCGACGATCTGACGGTCATCGAGAACATCCAGGCGGCCAGCGACCGCCGGGACACCCGCGCCTATCTCACCGACCTGCTGTTCCCCCGGGGACGTCCGCTCGAGCCGGCCGCGGTCGCTGCGATCGACGCCTTCGGGCTGCGCGACGATCTCCTGCGCACCGTGGCGGAGCTTCCCTACGGTCGCCGTCGGCTGCTGGCCATCGCCCGGGCTGTCGCGGCGCGCCCCGCCGTGCTGCTGCTCGACGAGCCGTGCGCCGGGCTGGACGAATCGGAGAGCGCGGAGGTCGCGGGCCTGCTGCGTCGGCTCGCCGACGACTGGGGGCTGGGCATCCTGCTCAACGAACACGACATGGACGTGGTCATGGGGGTCTGCGACCGGGTGGTCGTGCTGGACGCCGGGGAGCGCATCGCCGAGGGGACGCCGGAGCGGGTGCGCGAGGACCCCCGGGTGCGGGTCGCCTGCCTGGGGGAGGCGGCGGTCCCGGCTCGGTTGACGGATCCGGCTCGGTTGACGGATCCGGCCCGGTTCGCGGCCGGCCCCGCGGTGCTGGCGGCGCGGGGCCTGTCCGCCGGCTACGGCAACGGCCCGGTGGTCCGCGACCTCAACCTGGAGGTGTACGCCGGCGAGGTCGTGACCCTGCTCGGCCCGAACGGTGCCGGCAAGACGACGACACTGCTGGCGCTGGCCGGCGCGATCCCGTCAGCGGGAGGCGAGGTCCTGCTCGCCGGGGCCGTGACGACCGCCGCGCTGCACGAACGGTGCCGGCGTGGCCTGAGCCTGGTTCCCGAGGAACGCTCGGTCATCATGGACCTCACCGTCCGGGAGAATCTCCGGGTCGGTCGATGCGACCCGGACCTCGCCCTCGCGGTCTTCCCCGAGCTCGCCGAGCACCTCGACCGGCGGGCGGGGCTGCTCTCCGGGGGGCAGCAGCAGATGGTGACCCTCGCGCGCGCCCTGGCGCGCCGGCCCACGGTTCTGCTCGCCGACGAGCTCTCGCTGGGCCTCGCGCCGCGCGTCGTGGACCGTCTGCTGGCGGCGGTGCGCGCCGCCGCGGACGACGGGCTCGCCGTGATCCTCGTCGAGCAGCACGTCCGCAGCGCCCTGTCGATCGCCAATCGGGTGCACGTCCTGCGGCACGGGGCCCTCGCCTGGTCGGGCACCGCCGCCCAGGCCCGTGCCGACCGGGAGATCCTGCTCGGCGCCTATCTGTCACCCGGGCGGCCGGCGGACTCCGGCGATGGTGCCCCGTCCGGTGGTGCCCCAGCCGGCGATGGCGCCCTCAGCGGCCCGCGTGCCTGACCCGGGTCAGCGTGTGCCTCAGAGTCAGGAGGCGGCCCGGCGCAGGATGTCCAGGCCGGAGTAGGTCTCCGGGCCGAGCGGCACGAAGCTCTTCGACGCGCTGTCCCAGCGGGCTCCCCGCAGCGTGGTGTTGAAGATCCGTTCCGCCCCGGGGATCGGCGTCGTCGCCGTGAGGTTCAGCCGCGGGACGATGCCGCCCAGGTCCAGGTCGGTGGTCCGGTTGAGCTGGTCGAGCAGGGTGCGGGCGGTGAGCTCGCCGGACACCTTGTTGCCCACCTTCTCGGCGATCTGCACGGACAGCCACGCGCCGGTGGTGGTCGTCGTGGTGCGCAGCGCGGGGGCCGCGTCCGCGTCCCCGCCGGCCTGCTCGGCGTCCAGTTCGGAGATCATCCGGGCGACCTCGGGGAACTGGCCGGCTTGGCTCAGCTCGGGGAACGCGGTCGCGACCACGAGGTTGTCCGCGGCCGGACCGAGCGTCGACAGGTACTTCGGCGAGAGGGTTCCGGCCGCGTGGCAGGTCCGGACCCGCTGGCCGGCCTGGGAGATCACCGCATAGGCGGCCTGGTCGAACACGACGAGCACGGCTCCGTCGGCACCGGACCGGGTGAGCTGGGAGATCGCCGGGGTGAAGTCGCTCGTCGTGATCGGAATACGGATCTTCGGATTGATCGGACGGTTTACCGCCTTCGCGCCGCCCTCGGCCATGATGATGAGCCGGTCGCTGGCGCTGAGGTCGTAGCCGACCAGCCCGAGGCGGGTGGCCCCCGCCTTGGCGAGCAACGACGGGCAGACCGCGGGGTAGAGGGTCAGCGGGCTGATGACGTAGCTGATCGGGGAGCTGAGCTCGGATCCGTCGGCCGAGATCCCGGCCGAACCGATGGACGGGACCCCCGCGTTCTCCAGGATGGGCATGATCCCGCCCGAGCCGCTGACCTCGCTGACGACCGCGAGCACGTGCTGATCCACCGCCTGCTGGGCGCACTTCCTGGCCATGGCGGCGTCGTTCTTCTCGTTGCAGTGCACGAGCTCGACCCGGTGGCCGGCGATCCCGCCCCGGGCGTTGACCCCGCGCACGGCGGCCCGGGCGGCGGCCACCATCTCCGGGTAGTTCGTCCCGGACGTGCCCACCGGGGCGATGATCATCAGCTTGACCGTCGATCCGGCCGAGGAGGTGCCGGTGGCTTCGCCGTCCGAGTCGCCACCGCACGCGGCGAGCGTTCCCGCCAGCACGGCGCCCAGAACCGCCGCGGCGAGCCGCCGGAGCCCGTACCGTCGTCCCACCGTGCCGCCTCCTCGTCGTGCGTGCCTCGTCATGCGTCCCGTGTTCCGGTCCCCTGCCGGGCCCCGCTGTCCCCTGCCGGGCCCCGCCACGGTAGACCTGCCTGCTCAGGACGGATACGCCCGGGTTAGCCGGGACCCGCACGGGCCGCGGCGCGGGGTCGCGTCCCGGCGTCAGATCACCTCAGATCACCTCAGAGCACCTGGGACCAGGCGTAGGTGAACCCCATGATCTGGTTGGCGAGGGTCTCCAGGCGGGCCGCGACGGTTGGGTCGAGTACTCGCCCGTGCGGGTCGAAGAGCGGCACCGCGGTGTTCAGGGTGACTCCCAGCGGGGTCGGCCAGCCGCGCAGGGCGTGCACCGTTGAGCGCAGGGCCGTCAGCGTCGTCCCGGCCGCCTGCGTGCCCCGGGCTCCGACGATCAGTGCGACCGCCCGGCCGTCCAGGTAGGGCCGGGGCGCGCCGCGCAGGTCCTCCAGATAGTCCAGGGCGTTCTTGACCTGGCCCGACATCCCGCCGTGGTAACCGGGAGTCGCGATCACGAGGCCGTCGGCCCGTTCGACGGCGGCGAGAAGGCGCAGCGCCGCGGCGGGACGTTCCTGGCGTTCCGGCGCGTACATCGGCAGGTCCAGGTCCGCCGCACCGAGCAGTATCGTCTCCGCGCCGGCCTGCCCCATCATCGCCAGCACCGTCGCCAGGGCCTGGTGGGTGGTGGAGTTCGCCCGGCTGCTGCCACCGATGCCGACGATTAACGGGCGGCGGCGACGGGCCCGCACCGGACCGGGACCGTCCGGCGGCATGCCGGGCGAACGGTGCGCCGAGACCCGGCTGGGCAGCCCGGAGACGGGATCCGTACCGACCGTCTGGCTGCCCGTCTGGCTGCGCCCGCTCCTCGGTTCGCCGTTGCTGGCACCCGGTTGGAACATGCCGAATGTGTCTCCCACTACCCCTCCTCGTCCCGGATCCGGCGTCCCGGATCCGGCGTCCCGGATCCGGCGTCTCGGTCCGGCGTCTCGGTCCGGCGTCCCGGATCTGGCTCATGTCGGTCCGGCGATGGACCGCCACCCGCGTGCCGTCGCGTCTGTCCTATCGCGGATGTCCTAGCCGATGTCCTATCGGACGGGCTGACCACACCGATCGAGGGGGTTGCGGGTCCGGCGCAGCGCGGCCGGCAGCGCGCGGGCGCCCGGCCCCAGCTCGGCGATCCGGTCGTGCGGATTCGAGATGCGGCAGCGAAGCAGCGACAGGCAGCCGCAGCCGATGCACGAGTCGAGTCCGTCACGCAGCGCGACCAGAGCCGCGATCTCGTCGTCCAGCCGGCCGCGCCACCGCCGCGAGACCGCGGACCAGTCCGCCTTGGTCGGCGTGCGCGACTCGGGCAGCGACGACAGGGTCTCCCGCACCTCGTCGAGACTGAGCCCGACCGCGGTGGCGGCGCGGATGAACGCCAGCCGCCGCAGGACATGGCGCTCGTACCGGCGCTGCCCACCCGAGGTCCGGGTGGCGGTGAGCAGGCCCCGCTGTTCGTAGAAGCGCAGCGCCGACGCGGCGAAGCCACTTCGTTGCGAGAGCTCACCCACGGTCATCAGATCGGTAGGAAGCATGCCCGCAGACTATGGTGTTGAAGTTGAACTCAACATGAGGTTCCCGGAACCCGGCGGCGCCGCGACGGGCTGGCCGTCACGCCCCGTCACTCTTCGCCACGCCTCGTTACGTCTCGCCGCCCCTCGTTGCCCCGCGTCGCCCCTCGTCACGCCCTGGCTCCGTGGTAACGGGGATCACCCCCGGCCGTCCCGGCAGCGCGTTTGCCGCGGTCGCCGCCCATGGCAGGCTTCGTCGCGATGGACGACATCACGCATCGGCGGTTCAACCCGCTCACCGGCCGTTGGGTTCTGGTCTCGCCGGGGCGGACGCGGCGACCGTGGCACGGCGGTCAGGAACCACCGCCGGTGCCGGCCGCAGTCGCCCATGATCCTCTATGCGACCTCTGCCCGGGCAACCTCCGGGCCGGCGGTGAACGCAACCCCTCCTACTC
>NZ_CDWWEW010000371.1:0-4958 GCF_977966315.1 Frankia sp. CeRuru1 | reverse complement strand
ATCCTGCCCAAGGGGGAGATGGCGGTAGATGGTGGTCCGTCCGCGCCGGGTGAGCGCGGCCACCAGGTCGATCGGCACTCCGCCGGCGCGGGCGGCGCGGGCGGCCTCCCACATTCTCTCCTCCGCCTCGCAGGCGGCGTCGACTGAGGCGGACAGGGCGGCCATGAGCTCATGGTGAGCCTGCGTCCTCGGCGTCCACGGCGGGCGGGGCATCCACCCACCTTATGGGCGTACCAGATTGACATGCAAACACGTGGGAGATTAGCGTTTCAGATAGGTATGCGAACTCGGAATGTGATGTATCTGTCGCGGCATTGCCGCATTCTGGCCCTGCCCGAGCATCCGAAGGGACCTCATGATGGCCAGATACACCTGCACGTACTGCGGTATCATCTCGGACCGGGTCCCCACCAAGACCGAGGCATCCCAACTGCTCGCCACCCACATGCAGGTCCGCCACGGCGGGCTGGGCCGCGGCCCCCAACCGGCCGTCATCCCGCGGACCGGTTCACGTCGCGTCCGGCGCCGCTGACAGCCCGCTGACAGCCCGCTGACAGCCCGCTGACATTCCGCTGGCAGTCCCGCACCGCCCTTCGTCCCGCTCGCCCACGGAGCCGGGGCGGGGCACCGGGGGCGCCCGGTGGTGCTCAGGCGGCCGGCGACGGAGCGGCCAGTCCGATCAGCCGGTGCACACGCAACGGGACGGGCCTGCCCTGCACGACGAGGGGATCCGCCTCGCTCGCGGTGACGCTGTCCCGGACGAGATAATAGGTGGTGTCGCCGAGGAAGATCTCGCCGGCGGGCGCGGCGTGTTCCAGCCGGGAGGCGACGTTCACCGGGTCGCCACTCACGCCACCGGCGGCAACGGTGACCTCGCCGGTGTTGATCCCGATCCGCACGCGCAGCCTCAGGTCCCGGTCGTGGTGCCGTTCGGTGTTGAGCGCCTCCGTCGCGGCCCGGATCTCGAGGGCGGCGTGGACGGCGCGCAGCGCGTCGTCCACGTGCGGCTCGGCGACGCCGAACAGGGCGAACGCGGCGTCACCGATGAATCTCTCGACCGAGCCGCCGTGCGTGGAGACGATGGTGCGCACGAGGGTGAACGCCCGCCGCAGGACCTCCTGCAGCGATTCCGGGTCGATTCCTCTGCCGATGTCGGTGGTCCCGGTGATGCCCACGAACATGCTCGTGGCGGTGATGCAGGTGTCCCGTTCCGGGTCCTGCCGGATGTCGCCGGTATCCTCGCGTGCCATGGTCCCATCCTGACGCGCCGTCCCGCCGGTGAAGACGTGATTTCCGCGCCGTGGCCCGACCGGGGGATCGGGCCCGGCGTCGGCATAGCGCCGCCGACGACCGGTCTGCCGGTCAGCGGCGGCGCGGGGAACGAGGCGACCGCGGGGAACGAGGAGAACTCGCCGACCGCCGCGGCCGGGCCGCACTGGGCAACGACGAGGGGATCGGCGCCGTCCCGGGCGTGGGGTCCGAGCCTGCCGCGGGGCGCGGCCGGGGGTCCGGCCGCGCCGGGTCCGCCGGGCGCGTCCAGTGCACGGGGCGGGTCAGGGCCGGGGGCAGCGCCGTGGTGGCGTCCCCGCGGGCGGCGTCGAGCTGGGCCTGAACGACGAACAGGGCGCCATGCAGGTTGGCGCCGTGCAGGTCAGTGTCGCGCAGGTCCGCGCCGAGCAGGTCAGCCCCCTGCAGATCCGCCCCCCGCAGATCCGCGCCAATCAGGAGGGTTCCCTGCAGCGCCGCGCCGCGCAGGTCCGCCCCGGCGAGGTTCGCGCCGAGCAGGTCGGCGCCGCGGGGGCGCCGCCGGGGACGCCTGCTCCCGGCGCGGACCGGCAGCTCAGCGCGGACCAGGTCGCTGGCCTGCAGCAGCAGCAGATGAACCGCCCGACGCAGCGCGGGGACGTCCACGGCGAGCAGCGTGTCAGCGTCGGCGCAGGTCAGCAGCGTGGTGCGGGCGCGGGCGTCATGCAGCTCGGCATGCAGCGGGGCGGCGGCAGGCAGGCTCAGCGCCTCGCTCAGATACCACAGCAGCTCGTGCAGCGCCCGCATGACCGCGAAGACATCGAACATCCGCCGGGCACTGTCCGGGGCCGCCCGCCAGTCCCGCCCGCCGTAGGTGACCTGGCAGACCTGCTGCCCGGCGCCGAAGCAGTCGTACACGGCGCAGCCGCGGAACCCCCGCGGCCGCAGCTGCTCGTGGACGGCGCAGCCGAAGCCCGCGTTCAGGTTGGGGCAGGCCGTGCTGGCGGGTTTGTCAATCGCGAAGTCCACCGAGGCGGAGAACGCCGGTGCCACGCAGCACAGCGCGAAACAGCGTCCGCAGTCGGCACGCAGCCGGCCGCGGGCGTCCCCGATGATTCCCGCGGGGGGATCGAGATCGTCGGGCAAGGTGTGTGCCCTTCTGAACGTCAACGGGAGACATCATTCTGACAGACGCGACCGCGGAGAATGAAGTCGCCACCCCCGTGTCCACCGGCCTCGGGCTAGCCTGGGGGCGGGATACCAGTTCACCCGCGGTCCCCGCCCGCGATCCTCGGATATGTCATGCTGACAGACGCGACAGCAGGGGAGGAAGCCGGTGCGAGTCCGGCGCGGTCCCGCCACTGTCACCGGGAAGTGAACCTTCCCGGGCATGCTCGCCGGCGAGGAGGCGGGCATGCCCGGCGATCGCCCGACCAGGGGTCCGGAGAGGAACCCCGAGCCGCCCGGGCGGGGCGACGGGCCACGGCCGCAGCGGCGGCTGGAAGGCCGAAGGTGCGCGTTGATCCGGGAGCCAGGATACTCCGGCCGTCGCCGTGATGACCATGGGCGAGGACCCTGGGAGGACCCCGGCATGCCCGTACCACTGCCAGACCGGCCACGTCGGCCATCCCGGCCGTACGCGCCGCACCTGTCGTACGCACCGCATCGGTGTCCGTCGTGCCGGTCGTGTCGATCCTGTCAGCCGCACACGGTGCACCGGCGACACCCGCTCGCCTCGACGGCGTCGACACCGTGGTGAGCTTCCCGCTGTCGGCGGTGGTCGGTATGGACGACCTGCGCTTGGCCCTGCTGCTCAACGCGGTCTCCCCCACGCTGGGCGGAATCCTCGTGCGTGGGGAGAAGGGCACCGCCAAGTCCACCGCCGTGCGCGGCCTGGCCGCCCTGCTGCCCCCGGTGGCGGTCGTGGAGGACTGCCGGTTCTCCTGCGCGCCGGACGCGCCGTCACCGGACTGCCCCGACGGCCCGCATCCCGCGCCGTCGCCGTCGCCGTCGTCGTCGTCGTCACTGACCCGTCCGGCCCGGCTGGTGGAACTGCCCGTAGGCGCCTCCGAAGACCGGGTGACCGGTTCCCTCGATCTGGACCGGGCGTTGGCCGACGGGGTCAGCGTCCTGCGCCCGGGTCTGCTCGCCGCCGCCCACCGCGGGCTGCTCTACGTCGACGAGGTCAACCTGCTGGGGGACCATCTCGTTGACCTGCTTCTCGACGCCGCCGCCTTCGGGGTCGCCCACGTCGAACGCGACGGGGTGTCGGTGCGCCATCCGGCGGTGTTCCTGCTGGTCGGGACGATGAACCCGGAGGAGGGCGAGCTGCGTCCGCAGCTGCTCGACCGGTTCGGGCTGACCGTGCACGTCGCGGCCAGCCGTGACCCGGCGGTGCGCGCGGAGGTCGTCCGCCGCCGGCTGGCGTTCGAAGCCGACCCGGCCGGGTTCGCCGCGACCTGGGCGGACGCGGAAGCGGAACTCGCGGCCCGGGTCGTCGCCGCCCGCGGCCGGCTCGGCACGGTCCGGCTCACCGACGCGGCGCTGCGGGCCGTCACCGCCATCTGCGCCGGCTGCGACGTCGACGGCATGCGCGCCGACGTGGTGCTGGCCAAGACCGCGATGGCACTCGCCGCGTGGGCGGGGCGGACCACGGTGCTCGCCGCCGACATCCGTACCGGTGCCCGTCTCGCGCTACCGCATCGCCGCCGCCGCGGGCCGTTCGACGCCCCCGGAATGGACGACGAGACCCTCGACGCCGTCCTCGACGAGGCCCTGGCCGGTCTCGACGAGCGCGTCGGGGCCGAACGCGAGACCGGCGAACGCGAAGCCGGGGAGTCCGGTGTCGGGGAGTCCGGTGTCGGGGAGTCCGGTGTCGGGGAGTCCGGTGTCGGGGAGTCCGGTGTCGGGGAGTCCGGTGTCGGGGAGTCCGGTGTCGGGGAGTCCGGTGTCGGGGAGTCCGGTGTACCGGTGAACGGTGCGCGCCCCGATGACGACCCGCCCGACGGCGGCGGTTCGGGGGGCGCGCCCGGTGGTGACGGCGGTCCCCACGGCGGCGGCGGTGCGGGGGACGGGAATGGCGGGGACCGGTGGTCGGCACGACCGTCCCCGTCGATGTCTTCGACCGCGATGGCGGCCTCGACCGCGGCCTCGACCGCGGCGGCGGCCTCGTCCCGGCTCGCCGGCGCACCGGCGGCGGCGTTTCGGCCGCGGCTGCTCACCGTCGCCGGTCTCGGAACCTCCTCGGGAACCACCGGGCGTCGGTCCCCGGCCCGCGGCAGCCGCGGCGCGCTCGTCACCACCGCCGCGGACGCACCCGGCCTGCATCTGCCGGCGACCCTGCTCGCCGCCGCCCCGTTCCAGGCCTCCCGCGGCCGGTGCGGACCTGGCCTCGTGCTGGTCCCGGCGGACCGCCGTGGCGCCGTGCGCGTCGGCCGGGAGGGCAACCTGGTGCTGTTCGTCGTCGATGCCAGCGGGTCGATGGCCGCCCGCGCGCGGATGACCCTGGTCACCACGGCCGTGCTGGCCCTGCTCGTCGACGCCTACCAGCGCCGCGACCGGATCGGGATGATCACTTTCCGGGGGTTGGGGGCGGAGGTGGTGCTCGCGCCGACCTCGAGCGTGGAGGTGGGCGCGGCCCGGCTGCGCGCGCTGCCCACCGGCGGGCGGACCCCGCTGGCCGCCGGGCTGGGCCTCGCCGGTGAGGTCCTGCG
>NZ_CDWWEW010000370.1:0-4970 GCF_977966315.1 Frankia sp. CeRuru1 | reverse complement strand
TCCCGGCCCCACCCGCCAGGAGAACCGGGCCGTGCACGCGATGGCGCGCATTCTGCTGCACGGTTCGATCGACAACATCCAGTGCTCCTGGGTCAAGCTCGGGGTGGAGGGCTGTCGGGCCGTGCTCGCTGGTGGGGCGAACGACATAGGCGGCACGCTGATGGAGGAGACGATCAGTCGGATGGCCGGCTCGCAGCACGGCTCGCGGCGTTCCGTGGCCGAACTCGAGGAGGTGGCCGCGGGGGCGGGTCGTCCCGCTCGGCAACGCACCACCACGTATGGCCGGATCCCTGACGAGCGCTTTCGCGCTGCCCGGGGCCGCACCGTCCGGGCCATGCTGCCGGTGGTGTCCTGACACCCGCCAAGTCCTGATCATCAAAAACTACTCTCCGTAGTCGAATGGGTCGGGGTTGCCGAGTCTGGTAGCTGATCGGTCTACGTTCGCGGCGGTTGCCCGAGCTCAGACCCTGCCCTTTTAGGGGTGTATGCCCTTTAGGTCTGGGCGGGATAATGCCGTTGTCGCGACCAATCTGATCGCGCAGAGTGACGGAAAGGAGGGTTGCGCGGACCCTCGGCGACAGGTTGTAGTGACTGTGAGCTATGGTCTCATCGCTGGTTGTAGAAGATGTTGCGACGGTGGGGTTGACGCGATCGAGTCTGGAGCGTGTAATTACCGGCGTGTCATTCCCCCCGCTGGCGGGGTTCGTGCGGTAGTGCGTCGCCTGACCGGTGTGGAAACCAGTCACCTGCGCGCCGGCGCCCAGGGGTGGCCGACCGCACCGCGACGGGTCTGGAGGAGTCCACATGGAGCACGCCGACGCGGGCGTCCACACTGTCCTCGCGGACGTCGAGCGTCCCGCTGAGCATGACCCGTTCGCTGATCACCCCGAGCGGGTGCTCACCGAACGGCACACCCGGGCCACATCCGAAACGGTCCCGCGGGCGCGGGCGCGGGTGCCGGCCACGGCCGCTCCCGTCCCCCCCGCGTTGACCGGTCGCTCCGTCGCCGAGGACACCGACCTCGTCGAGGACATCGAGGACGACTCCGTCGAGGACATTGACGAGGTCGACGATGTCGACGAGGTCGGTGACGACGAGGCCGACGAGGCGGAGACCAAGGACATGGAGGATCTTGGTGGATCGGCCGGGAGGTCCGCCCTCGCCCAGGTGATCGATCTGGGGATGGGGGACCTTCTCGGCGAGGCGATGGAGTGGCAGGAACGCGCGCTGTGCGCGCAGACCGACCCCGAGGCGTTCTTCCCGGAGAAGGGCGGTTCGACCCGCGAGGCCAAGCGCATCTGCTCGGGCTGTGAGGTCCGGGCCGAGTGCCTGGAGTACGCGCTGGAGAACGACGAGCGGTTCGGGATCTGGGGCGGCATGTCCGAGCGGGAGAGACGCAAGCAGCGACGCCGAGCGGTCTGATCCCGCCCGGTGACCGGCGGTCGGCGCATGACGGGCGATCCGGGCACGTCACAGGCGGCCACGGTCGCCGCGGTGACCGCTCTGCCCGATGATGCAGGGCCGCCGGTCGTCGCGGTCTGCGTGCTCGGTCGAGGGGGTGGTGGACCCGACGCCGCCGCCCAGGTCCGGGCCGCCCTGCGTGCCCAGACCAGACCACCGGACCGGGTCGTCGAGGTGCGGCTCGGTGGCGGGGGAGGCGTTCCCCGGCAACGCGCGTCTCCCCTGGACGGGGACGGTCGCCTCCCGTCCGCCGACCGTCCCGTCGATCCCGGCGCCGACGGCGCGGATGCTCAGGCCGGTGACCCGGTCGTCGAGCCCCTCGTCGTCGAGGTGCCGTCCGCCACACCGTTCGGCGCCGCCGTAGCCGTGGGGCTGGCTCGGCTGGGGAACCTACCGGAGCACGGATTCGTCTGGCTCCTCGACGACACCGCGATCCCTGCCCCAGGCGCGTTGCACACCCTGCTGGCCTACGCCCGGCTGGACCGGGGTGTCGCCGTCCTCGGTCCCAAACTGCTCGCCCGCGCTCCGGAATCCGCCCCACTCGCCGAATCCGCCCGGCCGGCCGAATTCGCCCCGGCGGCCGGAGCGGGCGGTCCCGCCGGAGCGGACGGTCCCGCCGGATCGACGGGTGCGCGGTCCCGGCCGGTGACGAGACCCCGGGTGGTTGAAGCCGGGGTGAGCGTCGACCGGGCCGGGCGACGGCATACCGGAATGTGCCCGGGCAATGATGATTATGGTCGGTGTGACGGGGTACGTGACGTCCTCGCCGTTGCGTGTTCGGGCACCCTCGTGCGGGCGGTGGTCTGGCGACTGCTCGGTGGACTCGACCCCGAGCTCGATGGTGGTCATGACATCGATCTTGGCTGGCGGGTGGCCCGTGCCGGCCTACGGGTCGTCGTCGTCCCGTCGGCCACGGCGACCGTGGCCTCGGCCTCGGCCTGCCCCGGGGGGTCGGCCTTCCCCGGGGCATCGGCCGACCGCGCGGGGGCTCTACGGGTCCGGCTGGCGAACACGGCGACGGTGCTGTTGCCGGCGATGGTGGTCGCCCTGCTCGTCGGAACGGCCGTGCGCACCCTCGGCCTGCTCCTGCGCGGCCGACCCCGGGCGGCGCTCGCCGAGCTCACGCTCGCCGGTACCGTGCTGGGGCGGCCACGGCAGTTGCGCCGGATGCGTCGGCGCGCCGCCTGCACGTGGGCGGTGCCGCACCGGGCCGTCCGCCCGTTGTTCCCGGCCCGCCGCCTGCCGTGGCGGCGCGGAGCCGGCGCCGAGGATCTCCTCGATCGGGCCGGAGCCGCCGAAGACGTCGCCGACACCACCTTGGTGGTTACCGGGCCCAGACCGGATGCGCACCCGTGCCGGCCGGCCTGGCCGCCGATGACCCTGGCGACCCTGCTGGGTGCCGTCGGGCTCCTGGCCATGAGGGGGATGCCGGCGGACATGCTCGGCGGGGGCCTGCCGCTCCCGACCGGCAGCCGGAACCTGTGGTCGGCCGTGTGGTCCGGATGGGCGGGGGCGCCCGATGGACCTCTGAGTGGTCCCGGGCCGGCACCCCCTTTCACCGCGCTGTTCGCCGCGGCGGCCACTCTGCTGGGGGGGAGGCCGGCGCCGGCCGCTTGGATCCTGCTGGCGGCCGGCCCGGCGCTCGCGGGCCTGAGCGCCTACCGGGCGCTCGCCCGGCTGGAACCACATCCGATCACCCGGTTCGGGCTCGCCGCCGGCTACGGGTTGAACCCGGTGATGACCGGGTCGGTCCTCGCCGGCCGCACCGACACCGTGGGCGCGGTGATCGGCCTTCCCCTGGTGCTCGCCGCCGCCGACGCGGTCCTGCGGGACCGGCGGGACGGCTCCGGCTTTGGCTTTGGCGTCGGCGGGGCGCCGGGCCGGCCGGTGTGGACGCTCGCGGTCTGTCTGGTCGGGTTCATCGCCTGCGCCCCGTCGATGCTGGTCATCGCCTGGGCGGGCCTGGTAGTCGTCGCGTTCCTGACCGCGCGGTCCAGGCTGCCCGCGATCATCGCCGCTCTGCTCGCGACGATCATTCCGGTGCTTCCGGACCTGCGGCTGGATCCCGTCGCCGTCCTCGCCGAATCGGCGATCGCCCTGGCCAGGCTGCCCCAGTACTCCCTGGCCCTGTTGGCTGGTGCGGACAGCGGACCCAGTGCCGATGTGGCCGGCTTCGTCGGTGGATGCCTGGCCTGCTGGTTGTTCGGCCGCCTCGCGGGCCGGGAGCGGGGCCGTCGGCGGCGCACGGCCGTGCTGGTGGTCCTTCCCGTGACGCTGCTCCTCCTCGTCGGGCCGCTGATCCTTGCCGCTCGGTTCCTGGCCGTGGATGTATCTCGGCCCGACGACACCACAGGGGCGAACCCGGCCGGCGTCGAGGGGGCCGGCCTCGCCCGCGCGGTCGCGGCCGTGACCCGCGCCGCCGGCCCGGGTGCCCGCGTCCTCGTCCTGCACCAACCGGCCTCGGCCAGAACGATCCGGTACACCCTGGCCTCCGCGTCCGGGCCGATGTTTCCCGAGACCGGCGCCCGCACCCCGCGGCGGTCCGGTCGGTTCCTCGCCGACATGGTCGCGGACCTCGCCACCAACGGTGGCCGGGCAGCCGGCTGGCTCCCGCTTCTGGGCGTGACATCGGTCGCCGTACCCACGGCCGACTCGGCCTCTCAGCTCGTCGCCCGACTGGACGCGACGCCGTCCTTGATCCGGGATCGTCCCCGTCCGGGGGCGATCTTCTGGCGTCCCGCCGTTACGGCCCGTGGTGCGACGGCCTCGGGAGAGCCCGGTGGGACCGGTGCGCCGCGACCGGACGCATCCGAGTGGGCGGGCGGACCCCTGGCCTGGGTGATGGAGTCCGATCGGGCTGATCGTCGTGAGCCGGTGGCGCGGCACTCCGCTCCCGCGGCGACGAAGCGGACAGCCCGCCCGATCGGTACAGCGCCGGGTGCTCCTCCCCTCCTCTCGGCGCCGCTGCCGCCAGCGCCCTCCTCGGTACGCCGGTTGGCCTCCGGCGAGCGGTTGCCCGCCCTCGCCGCCCGGTCCGGCCCGGCACGCTCCCTGGTGCTCGCCGTACCGGCGGATGCCGGATGGCACGCGTGGCTGGAAGGCCGGCCGCTGACTCCGTTCCGGGCGTGGGGCTGGGCAGCCGGATTCCGGCTGCCGCCCGACGGCGGTCGGCTCCGCATCGACCACGACCGGGCTTCACCCCACCGGGCCGTGCTGGGCCAGGCGGCGGCGCTCGCCGCGCTTGTCCTGCTGGGAATCCCCGTGCTGCTGGGAATCCCAGTCCTGAGGTCGCGGCGGATGGCTCCCCCGGCTGCAACGCAGCCGCGGCGGGTCGGGAAGGCTGAGCGGCCGTCGTGTCAGCGGCCGTCGTGTCAGCGGCCGTCGTGTCACGTCGTGGTCGTTTCGCGGACGGTCGTTTCGCGGATGGTGCTGCCGCTGGCGGTCCTCGGGCTGCTCGGGCTGACCGGGGCGTTCCTCGCCGGCACCGGCACCGGCACCAGCACCAGCAC
>NZ_CDWWEW010000369.1:0-4976 GCF_977966315.1 Frankia sp. CeRuru1 | reverse complement strand
AAAGAAGAAGAATCCCCCGAAGGTAAAGGGAGCCATCTCCTATGAGCTGTCAAACATGCTGGTTTCGGCCTCGGTGCCGACAGATAACGACTCCTTCCTCGATCCTTTTGCCGGCAGCGGCTCCTTCGTGCAGGCACGGCTCGAGTATCCCGCTCGGGTGATCTGCTACTCAGACCAGGATCTTCCAAAGCTCCGGTCCTCCCTCTCCCCCGAGCTGGCTCGCAGCAGGTGGGTGCGGTTTCTTGGCGAGGACGCACTGACGCTCCCCTCGGTCGGGGACGGCCAAGTCGACGTCATCGTCACCGACCCACCATGGGGTGAGCACGAGGACCTTCCCATGTCGTACGAAGAGTTCACCGAGCTTGCGGCGCGGAGTTTTAGCCGGGTTCTGCGCCCGGACTCCGGAAGGCTGGTCCTGCTCACCTCACGAAGGACGGCCCACATCTTCGAGAAGAGCCTCCAGAACAATGGGTTCATTATTCGCGTGTCGCATGAGATCCTTGTCAACGGCCACCCTGCTACTGTCCTGATCGGCGGGCGCCAAGGTTAGTCGTTCTCCTGGCCGCTCCCGACGGGTCCTGATTCACATGTGAGGCAGCCTTTGATTACAATTGTCGAGTACACCACAGTCGAAGCCGCCGAAAGCCTCGCTAACCAGTGGGGAACTTTAGCCGCGGGCGGGGCTAGCGCGATCTACACCTCCCCGGCTTGGTGTCTGGCCGCTTGGCGGCAACTTCCGGATCTCGGCTCGCCCTTGCTGACGGTCGCCTTCGAAGACGACAAACTAGTCGGTGTTCTTACCCTTTCTCTGGGACCGCGAGGTATCTGCTGGGCCGGCAACCCGCTTGGCGACGAGCACGATGCGCTACTCGGGAACAGCCACCGGTTGCAGACTGTCGAGGCACTTGTAGAAGCTGTACGCCTGCGCCACCGCTTGGGTACTCCGGTGCAGCTATGCGATGTGCGTCCCGACGGTGTTCTGGCCCAGTCACTGCCGTGCGTAGCCGCCTGTCCCGCGCCGGTACTTGCAATCAAACCTCGCGACCCTTCGTTCGGCCCGCTGTCGGCTATCCCGGGCTGGTCGCCAGCGACCAGGAAGAAGCTGCGCTGGGCTCGCCGGCATCTGAGCGGGCAAGGACGACTGACGTGCTACCGCGAGGCGCACCCCGCACGCATGCCCACGGCACTCGCCGGCTTCGTAGCCGCGAGGCTGGCGGCGTGGGAGCGCAGGGGGCGCCTGCATGAGCTCCCGGCTATGGACCGACACCGGAGCTTCCCCGCGTTCATAGGGGAGGCAGGCGCCTCTCTGGCCTCGCAGAGCCGATCTTTCCTTGCAGTTCTCGCGCTTGGCGGCGCGCCGATCGCACAAGCTTTGTTCTTCCGGACCGAATCGGCATTGTTGCTGTACATGACCACCTATGAGCCCGCGTTCGCTCGGTTCAGCCCCAGCCACCTGCTCCTTGCAGAGGTCGCCGCGCAGGCGTTCGACGAGGGAATCACAATCGTCGAGCTTGGGAGAGGCGACGAGCCCTACAAGTTCGCCTTGGGCGCCACGGCTCGGCATCTGCGGGACGTCGCGGTCTTCCGCTGATGCTCTTGGTCCCCAGTCGCTCCGGCACCTCGACCAAGAGAAGGAACGGTCGCCAAACCCCGTGCGAAACGCGAGGGAGACCCGCCAGGGTCCAGCCGGAAGGACAGGGGAGATACCCAGGAGATACGTTCCGAGTGGCCAGAACCTACGTTGATCGACTACCAGTAGGCGAGCGCGAACGACGACCACGATTGTCGCTGCACCGTTGAGCGGCTCTGGCGCGACCAGATGGCGCGCGTTCGGCAGGTCCTCGACCGCCGGGTGTGACGCCAGGCAACGGCGCGACAACCCTGGTTGTCGGATCTGCGCCGACAGCCAGGGTTGTCAGTAGAGATCGCTGTGCAGGTCGGGTTCCCAGCGCGGATACTCACAGCGGGCTGGTCAATGTGGACCATTGATCGCTGGCATCGGCCGCGCGCGTCACAGCGTCGCAGGTCAGCCCTCTGGTGCCGCCGACGCACCGCGCCGCTGGCTTTGCGCTGGCCCGCTGTGACGTCGCATCCTGCCCCATAGGGCGCTTACCGGCGCGGTGCCCGCTTGCCCGCCCAGCCCGCCGAGATCGATCGCAACCATCGCGGCAGCGGCCCGCGAACCTGTCATCTTCCCAGCTCATATCGATACCGAACGTCACGAATCACGGCTCCGCCGACGACCTCGTCCCGGACAGCCCCGTCAGGCTCCCAGCCCAGGTGCGAGTAGAACCGCTGGGCGCGAAGGTTCGTCTCCATCACCCACAACGTGGCGCAAGTGAAGCCCGCCGCCTCGAAACTGCGCATCGCCGCGGCCATCAGGCCGCGTCCGACACCCCGCTCCCAGACGGTGGGCAGGACGTAGAAGGAGACGATCTCCCCGACCTCGCTGGCGTCCTGGTCGTCATCTTGGGTGGGACCCAGGTCCGCGAAGCCAACGATGTCACCGGCGTCGTCGGCGACCAGAGCGCCTCGGGCCGGCCAGGCGGCCCGCCCCAGCGTCGTCGTCCACCGCGGCACGCGCTGTGCTGGGTCGAGCCCATCGAGAAGTGGCTGCGGCAGGAGCCCGCGGTAGCCGACCTGCCAGGACAGCACAGGTACCTGGGCGACCCGCTCGGCATCACCGACGAGACCCCGACGAACCCGCATCCGACGATCGTCACACTTTGGCCGGTGTAGCGGGTAGCGGCAGCATCGTTCCTCGAACACGGGCCGCTGGCAGGTTCCCAGGGCCAGGCAGGGGCAGGTGCTACCCGCTACATGCTGCGATCCGCGCAGCTCAACGCGGGTGCGCCGTGTAGCAGGTGGTGTCGCGGTGCCGCTCCTGCGGGGGGCCGCCGCTACCGACGGTTCGACTCGCCAGCGTGGCTCTCAGGCGTCATGGCGGTCAGGTACGACGAAGGCCCCCGACAGCGGCCCCGGGGGGGTTCGTCGGTGGTGTGGGCTATCGGGGGTCGTTGAGGTCTCGCCACACGGTCCGTACGCGCTGGGCCTGGTCGCCCTCGACGGTGCCGTTCCCGCCGATGATCACGCCGTCGATCAGTTGGGTGAGGATCATCCGCTTGGCGGCGATGTCCTCGCCGAGTCCGTCCTAGCCCGCGGCGCCGTCCACGGGCAGGGTGGCGCGTCGTCGCGCGCTGGTGTGCCTGCGGGCCTCGGCCTCGCGGATCTGGCGGACGATGGCCTTGTGGGCGTCGTCGTAGGCGTCGTTGTCCATCTTCCCGGACGCCCAGCGGTCCGCCAGCGCGCTCTTGCGGGCCTCCAGCGTCGCCAACTCGGCGGCGGCCGGGTCCTCCGTGGCCACCGGCTGGAGAACCAGCTCGTCCAGACGTCCCCGTACGGCAGCGGAGACCAGCCCGACGAGGAAGTCTTCCCCGATCCGGACCTTGGCCGGACAGCGGCCGTCGCGTCGCTGGCAGTAGAGCCGGGTTCCGTTCGTGCCGTTCCCGGTCAGTTTGTGCCCGCAGGAGGCGCAGTAGACGAACCCGGCCAGCAGGCGCCGCACCTTCTCGGCGTCGGTGTTGGTCCGCCGCGAGGCGTCCGTGAGGATCGCGCGGACCTGCTCCCACGTGTCGACGTCCAGCACGGCGGGCCACGCCGCCGGGCCCATGACCGTGATGGTTCCCGTGCTGCGCCGTGTGCTGCGGGTCTGGTAGCCGCGCATGCCGATCAGACGCGGGTTGACCATCATCTCCTTGAGGGTGGTCGCATCCCACCCGCGGTACGGGCATGGGCAGTCGGTCCACGCCCTGCGGCCCTTGACGTTGTTCGGGCAGGTCGGCCGGTGGGCCTTCGTCACGGTTGGGACCGCTTCGGCGTTGAGCGTGCGCGCGATGGCCCCCAACGGCACGCCGGCCAGCACCTCGGCAGCGATGCGGCGGATGACCGCCGCCTCTTCCGGAACGAGGGCGTAGAAGTCCCGGACGGGCTTGCCTGCGTGGTCGGTGGCGACGATCGGCCCGTAGCCGTACGCCCTGGGTCCGCCGTGGTGGCGGCCCTGTTCCGCGCGTTGCCTGGCCGCGCGGGACACCCGCTCCGCTGTGCGCTCGGCCTCGCCCGCGTCGATCGAGAAGATGATGTCCGCCATCATCCGGCCGTCGGCGGAGGTGAAGTCCATGGTGGTGCCCTTGACCGGAATCAGCCGGACGTTGCGGGCCTTGAACAGCTCGATCACGCGCATCCGGTCGGGCCGGTTGCGCAGGAAGCGGTTCGACGTCCACGCGATCACAGCGTCGATCTCGCCGGCCCGCGCCATGGCGAGGATGCGCTCGAACTCCGGCCGGTAGTCCTTCGTGGCCGACAGGTCGTTGTCCGTCAGCACGTCGATCAGCTCGACATCGTCACGCTGCTCGGCAAGCTCCCGGATGTCCTCGTCCTGGCGGGTGACCCCGGCCTCCAGCCCTTCACGGTCATCGGAGATCCGGCGGTAACCGATCGTGCGCAGCTTGCGAACCACCCCAGCACCGTACGTGTCCGAAGCGTCCGACCACAGCGTGATGGCGGGCCTCACGCGGCCACGCTCCCCAGCTCGTGACCGCACTTCGCGCAGCGGGAGCGGTCGAAGAAGTTGGGGATGTGCGGGCAGGGAACGAGCGTCAGCCGCTCGCCAGCAGGCCACGCGCGGCACGTGAGCACGGACCGATCAAACGGGCGGTAGTAGACGATGGCCCCGCCCTCGTCCAGCCGGGAGACGTAGTCCACCCAGCCCAGCGGCGTAGCCATGCCAACCCGGACGTCGGCAACGGCGACCGTCGCCGGGACGTCGCCCCGCGGGGCCTCCTCGTCGGCAGGAGCCTCCTCGACGAGGCCAAGAGCGGTGCGGCCCACGTCGGTCAGCCGGTACGGCCGGATACGAACCAGCCCCCCACGCAGGTCACGGAACCTGTCAGGGGCCTCGACGATCAGACCATGCCTGA
>NZ_CDWWEW010000368.1:0-4994 GCF_977966315.1 Frankia sp. CeRuru1 | reverse complement strand
ACTTAAAGTAGTTGACGGGCGAGGTCGGGCGTGCACCCCCCTCAGCGGGACCGGGAGCTGCGGCGGGTGAGGAATCCCGCCGCATCGAGCACCTGGAGCTCGACCGCGAGCTCGTGGACCTCACGGGGCAGCGAGCGATGGTGCGCCAGCGCCTCGACCGCGGCGCGGGCGTGGCCGGCGAGCTCGTCGAGGGCGTGCTGGCGCTGGCGCATCCGAGCCCGCTCCTCCTGGATGGTCCGGACCGTGTCCTCCTGCCACCGGCGGGTCCGGATGAGATGCTCGCTGGCGTCGGCGGCCTGCCGCTCGGCATCCTCCAGCCGGTTGAGGAGCGCGTCGAGGGCCTTCAGCCGGCCGGCGAGCTCCGCGATGAGATCGCCCCGATCAGGCAGGATGGCTGTTTTATGACTCTTGGGGTCAGACGAGGTCATGGAGTCCCCTGACGGGTGGGGGGATCGGCGGGGACCGCACCGAGCGGCTGGCACGAGACCCGGTTGCTCCGACACGGTTGGTAACGGTAACCGACGTGGCGGGCCAGGGGTAACCCATCGTACGGATACGTCGCGTCAGCCAACTGATAGTAAAAAGGGACTATGGATCTGCCGTCATTGTCGTGGTCCCTGCGCGCATAGCATGCAGGTCGGTGTCAGAGCCAGCCGTTGCGCTTGAACGCACGGTAGAGGAACAGGCAGATCGTCGTAATGACGGCCAGGATGGCCGGGTAGCCCCACGTCTGACGAAGCTCCGGCATGTGGTCGAAGTTCATCCCGTAGATCCCGGCGACGGCGGTCGGGACGGCGCCGATCGCCACCCAGGCACTGATCCGTCGCATGTCCTCGTTCTGTGCGATCGTCACCTGCGTCAGCGTCGCCTGGAGCACGGAGGAAAGCAGCTCGTCGAAGTGAGCTATACGCTCGCTGACCTGCTCGAGGTGGTCGGCGACGTCCCGGAAGTAACGGCGCATCGCCACGTCGACCATCGTGGGGGCGTCCGTGGTGAGGGTACGCAACGGGCCCGCGAGCGGCAGCACCGCGTGCTTGAGCTCCAGAAGCTCGCGTTTCATCTGGTAGGCGCTTTCCGTCGACGGCTTCTGATCCCGATGGAAGACCCCCGCCTCGATCTGGTCGACGTCGGCCTGGATGCTTTCCACGGTGCGGACGTAGTCATCCACAATGCTGTCGCAGATGGCGTGCAGCACGGCCGTCGGGCCGTGCCGGAGCATCTCCGGGTTGGCCTCCAGCCGGCCGCGCAGCTTCGTCATCTCCCCGTGCCTGCCGTGCCGCACGGTCACGACGAAGTCCTCGCCGAGGAAGATCATGATTTCGCCGGTGGTGACTACCTCGGAGGTGCTCGTCATCTGGGTGTGCTCCACGTAACTGGTCGTCTTGAGCACCATGAACAGGTGGTTCTCGTATTGCTCGAGCTTGGGGCGCTGGTGGCCGGTGACCGCGTCCTCCACCGCGAGCTTGTCCAGCCTGTACTCCTCGGCGATCGCGGTGAGCTGCTCGTAGCTCGGCTCGAACAGGCCGAGCCAGGCGAACCCGCTGCGTTCGGACCGCGCCAACCGCAGCGCGTCGGCCTGGTCGATGTCCGTGGTGACCCGCCGGCCATGGCTGTACACGCCGCAGGCCATGACGCGCCCGTCCGGCGTCCGCGGTAGCCCGGGGCGGGGCACCTGGCGTCGTTTGCGACCCACCCGGACCAGGGAGACCGGACGGGTCAGCGCGCCGGCGAGCTTATGGGCGTTGGCCGACGCCTGCTCCAGGGCGTCCCCCAGCACCTCCCGGACGGGATGCTGGCTGCCGTGGTCGCCGCCGTCCGGGTGCGCGCCGTCATCGTCGCGTCCCCGGCTCTCGCGTACCGTCTCGTCGCGTACTCTTTCGCCCGGCACCGCATCGTCCCGCATCATTGCCTCCTTCCCTGCCGCCGATCCATGTCCATGTCCACCTGTCGGCATTTCCCACGACCTTCCCGCTGGTGAACCTTCATGGTGACAAGTCGGTGCCGGCCGTCCGGAGGCGATCCGGGCTTCACCGTGGACGCGGATGCCTGGCGACTGTGCCGGCGGGGTGCCACGCGAAGGGTGAGACACACGTCCGGCGTATGGGATACCTCACAGGGAGGATCGAGTGATCGGGATCGAGGTACGCACGCTTCGGGTGTTCGCCGACGAGACGGGCGCCGGCGGCAGTCTGCTCGCCGTGGTGCTGGACGCCGCGAAGTTGCTGCCCGACGCGCGGGAGCGGTCCGTCGTCGCGCGCCGACTAGGCTGCCCCGCCACGGTCTTCGTCGACGACCCGGAGCTGGCGGAGCTGGCCACCTTCACGCCCGCCGGGGAGCTGCCCATGGCGGGACACGCCCTGGTAGGGTCGGCCTGGCTGTTGGGTCGGCTGCTCGGTGGCCATCCGGAGATCCTCCGCCCGGCCGGCGGCGAGGCGGTCAGCTGGCAGGAGCAGGGCCGGGTCTGGGTCCGCAGCGCCTTGGCCGCCGTGCCTTACTGGTGGCATGAGATGCTCGCGGATCCGGGCCAAGTCGACGCGCTCGACCTGCCCCGTCCACCCGGCGAGGACCTGACCCAGCTCTGGGCGTGGGAGGATGAGCCGGGCGGGGTCGTGCGGGCCCGGGCCTTCGCCAGCAGGCACGGCGTCACCGAGGACGAGGCCTGCGGGTCGGCTTCCATGCGACTGGCCGCGGTGCTCGGGCGGCGGCTCACCATCCGGCACGGTACCGGTTCGATTGTGCTCGCGCAGCCGGGTCCGCCCGGCCACGCCGACATCGGCGGCCTGGTGGTCGAGGATGAGACGCGGTTCCTCGCCGATCTCGACGAGTTCCTCGCCCGGTGACGGTGCCGTCCGGCGAAGCCACGGCCGGACACCACAGGGAGTAGGTCTGAGAGTCAGGTGCCGAGCGAGGCGACTGGCACCTTTTGTGGGTACCGGGTTACGGCTGCGTGGTGGCTGCCGAGATGCGGACCGGGTCGGCTAGGCGTAGCTTTGGCTTCCGGTAGCTCTCCGCTGGGTATCTGCCCATGGGCTGCGAGGTGGTCATGGCCGAGACGTTGGCGACCTTGGTGGAGGCCGCGCATCAGGACGCCGTCCGTCTGATCGAGCTCTCGCGCAGCGCCGACGCCCACGGTGACGTGGGTGGTCCGTCGACCGACCCGCGGCAGGCGCTGCATGCCAGCGACGCGGCCGTGGCCGCCGTCTCCGCGCACCTGAGCGCGATGGAGTCGGTGGTCTACCCGGAGATGGCCCGCCGGGTCGTGGGTGGCCGGGCGCGGGTGGCGGACCTGGGCCGCTTGGCGCGGCGCTGCTCCTCGGTGATGCGCGGCATTGAACAGTACGTCCAGGGGGACCTCAACCGGCCCGCGGAGCCGGTCGCGAACCTGCGCCGGGATCTGGCCGCGTTGATGGTCGAACATGCGACGCTGGAGGACGAACTTCTGCGTGAGCTGATGGCCGAGCTGTCCGACGACGAGCGCCGGGATCTCCTCGACCGCTTCTCCGATGCGATGCGCCACGCTCCGACCCGACCGCATCCGCACCTCCTGCACAGCAGGCTGTTCGGTGGAAGCCTGGTGGCCCGCCTGACGGGCTACTGGGATCACCTGCTCGACGTGATGGACGCTCGGGAGGTACCCGGCGCGCCGGTGCGGGCCCCGGTGCCCGCCGGGCTGTGGGGCTGGTACCTGCTGGGCCGTCCCACGGCGCCGGTTCCGGGTGAGACCCCGCCAGGGAGGGAGGGCGCGCAGGGCCGCGCTGCCGGCAGCCACACCGCTGCCGGCAGCCATACCGATGCTGATAGCCACACCGCCGCCCGTTGATCTGTCCTGGCGACTGCCGTCGTTCCCGTGGGCCCACCATGTCTTTCTGAGCCCGGTTTTCCTGAGCCCGTCGCGCTCCGTCTTCCTGGTCGGTCTTCTTGGCCGCGGTCCACTCCGGTTCGGCGTTCCGATGCGCACGGGCGCTGTGGTCGTGCCATGCTTCGGGTCCGGGTTGGGCCGGTATGGCCTCGTGTCGTGCAATGCCGAGGAGATGTGTCAGGAACCGAGAGCAACGCGATGCGGGCGCCGAACGCTGATCCCGTGGAAGTGATCTGGCCTGTGCTGTTGGTCGAGGACGATGATGCCGACGCCTATCTGGTGTCCGAGCTCCTCGACGAGGCCTCCGCTCCGGTCGAGCTGACCCGGGTGCGTACGGTGGCCGAAGCCGCCCGTCGCAGCGAGCACGTCGCGTGCGTGCTGCTGGATCTAGGGCTGCCGGACAGCGAGGGCCTGTCGGCGCTGCGCCGGTTGCTCACGGTCGAGGCGGGAGCGCCGGTCGTGGTGCTCACCGGTCTGGTTGACGAGTACCGGGGGGCGCAGGCGGTCGCCGCGGGCGCGCAAGACTACCTCGTCAAGGGCCAGGTCGACGGGCGGGACCTGGTCCGGGCCGTCCGGTACGCGATCGAGCGCAAGCGGGCCGACACCGCCGCGCAGGCGCTGCGGGAGTCGGAGCTGCTGGCGGACGAGCGGGCCCGCCTCGAACGCGGCCTGTTACCCCGGCCGCTCATCGACGACGGCCGGTTGCACCACGACGCCCGGTACCGCCCCGGCCGGCAGCAGTCCCTGCTCGGCGGGGACTTCTACGACATGGTGTCCACCGCGGACGGCACGCTCCACGTCCTGCTCGGCGACGTTTGCGGGCACGGCCCGGACGAGGCAGCGCTCGGGGTGAGCCTGCGGATCGCGTGGCGCACGTTGGTCCTTGCCGGTGTTCCGGAACCCGACCGGCTCGGGTATCTCCAACGCGTGCTGGTGAGCGAGCGGGAACAGGACGAGATCTTTGCGACGGTGTGCACCCTCGCGATCGCTCCCGACCGGACCTCGGCGCGGATGCGGCTGGCCGGTCATCCGCCGCCGGCGCTGTTGCATCCGCGGCTGTCGGCGCTGCCGGGCGACGTCGTCGGTCCGGCTCTCGGCATCGTCGACGACGACCTCTCCGAGGAGGTGCGGATCG
>NZ_CDWWEW010000367.1:0-5011 GCF_977966315.1 Frankia sp. CeRuru1 | reverse complement strand
TGCTTCAACACCTGCTGGCACGCCTGCGCGGGCAGGGCAGAAAGCCACTCAAAACCCTCGAGCGGTTTCTTCCGCGCTTCCCGCATCTGCCGGTCTACTTCGGCCATCGGCAGCATTGGCCGACGATGCTGCCGGCACATCAGGTGCCATTCATGCAGCAGATTCCACAGCCCGCGCGCCGCATGACCCTGCCTGTCCAGCTGCACCATCTGCCCCGCATCCGGGTACAAGCGGGTGACGTGAACCGACCGGGCCATGCCCGTAATTCTACCAGAATTCACGGCAATTCACCTCCCACCTGAAAGCGGGAGCGCTCTCGCCGCATCCAAGTAGCAGATGTGGAAAACGTCGCCGCTCGCTGCCCATGGCGACACACCCACCCTGTGGATAAGTCCGCGGGCACGGTGCAGAGCCCGCTCGGGTCGCACTGCCCCGAGGCGATAAGCGATGAATCCGCTCACCAGCACCCACGACGGTGATCGACGAAACCGCCGTCGTTCTCCCACCCCGGGCTGCGTGGAGCACCGTCGACCGGCCGTTCCCCGACCGTCCACCGACCTTCCACTGACCGTCCCCACCGTGCCCATCAACGGCAAAGGGCCAATCCGGCCACCAGTACCAGGCCAGGTGACCGGCAGAACCGTCAACCATCGTCCGGAGACGGGCAGCGTGGGCACGGGCGGCCAAAGCCGATGGACCCTGCCCGAGTTGGTTGATCGTCAGCTCAGATCGCTCTTGCCCGGGTGGGGCATCGTCACCTGCGCATGGCCCCGTACCGCCTGGGGATCCCGTACCGCCTGGGGATACCGCCCGCACGCTGCCCATGGGAGGGCAGCGATCGGAGGGCAGCGTGCGGGACCGGTGGAACCCGCCGGAACCCGCCGACGCCGTGCTCGGCCAGCTCGGCGACTGCGGCGGAGATCACGCGAGTGTCGATCGTCGTATCCCGGAGCCGTCCCCGTCGCGGTCAGCCGAGCTCACCGGTCTTCTCCTCCGCCGTCCGCTCAGGCTGGGCGGGAATCGAAGGTGTGGGCCGCGAAGTTTTTAGGGCACCAGTTTGGTTGCATAAATGTCACAGGCTCTCCGGAGTTTCGGCAACACCTGATGCACGGAGGCAACCATGGCGAACACGATCTACTCCGCCACCTCGACCGCCTGGGGTGGACGCGACGGACGGGTGGTGTCCAGCGACAACCGGGTCGACCTCCAGCTCTCCGTCCCGAAGGGCCTCGGTGGTGACGACGGGCCGGGCACGAACCCGGAACAGCTGTTCGCCACCGGTTACGCAGCGTGCTTCCACGGCGCGCTCAAGGCCATCGCGCGCGAGAAGAAGATCGATGTCAAGGACTCGGCGGTGTCCGTGACCGTCGGGCTGATCAGGGACGACAACGGCAGCCTGGGGCTGAGCACGCGGATCGAGGCGCAGATCCCCGGCATCGAGCGGGCGGCCGCCCAGGAGATTCTGGAGGCCGCGCACTCTCTGTGCCCGTACTCCGTGGCCACCCAGGGCAACATCCCCTCCGAGGTGGTCCTCGTCGAGAGCAACTGACCCGACTCCCCTGCTCACCTTGCCTATCCAGAGGGATAAAGCGGACACAAAACCCTCTGGATAGGCAAGTCTCCCTCGTTGCCGCAGATCTTGGACTCGCGACGAAGAGTCCTAATGTGACGCAGAGCACACCGCTGGGACGCAGCGTCGGCCCATTTCAGTGAAGATCGGCACTCAATATCCTAATGTGCCAGGAAGCGGCGCCACCCTCGACGTCGAGGAACCAGGACATGGCCCGAGACGGACGGAGGGCGCACAGTTGCGGATTGCGTTGTTGTCGTACCGGAGTCTGCCCACCTGCGGTGGCCAGGGTGTGTACGTCCGACATCTGTCCCGCGAACTGGTCGCCCTGGGGCACCGCGTCCAGGTGGTGAGCGGGCCGCCGTACCCGGTGCTCGAGGAGGGGGTCGGCCTCACCGAGCTGCCCAGCCTCGATCTCTACCGGGACTCCGACCCGTTCCGGTGGCCCGGACTGGCCGAGTTCCACGGCCTGCCGGACGTCGTCGAGTTCGCCATGATGCGGACCGGCCAGTTCTCCGAGCCGCTCGCCTTCAGCCTGCGTGCCTGCCAGGCCCTGCGTCCCAGGGCATCCGGGGGCCGGCCGCCGTTCGACATCGTCCATGACAACCAGGGGCTGGGATACGGCCTGCTGGCGCTGCGGGCGGCCCTGCGCCCGTATCGGATCCCGGTCGTGGGCACCGTGCATCATCCGATCACGGTCGATCGCCGCCTGCACCTCGCCGCGGCAACCACCTTCACGTCCCGGCTGGGCCTGCGCCGGTGGTACTCGTTCCTCCCGATGCAGGCCCGGGTCGCGCGGGGGCTGGACGGCATCGTCATCCCGTCGGAGAGCTCCCGGCGAGAGATCATCGCAGACATGAACCTCCCCTCAGCGGTCATGCACACGGTTCCGTTGGGAGTTGACGCCGACGTCTTCACGCCGGCGCCCTCGGGCAATCCGGCGGTTCCGGGCCGTGTCGTCGTTGTGACCAGCGCCGATGTTCCGCTCAAGGGCCTGCTCGTCCTGCTCGAGGCGCTCGCAAAGCTGCGGGTGGATCGCTCGGCGCACCTGGTCTGCGTCGGCAAGGCCCGCGAAGGGGGAACGGCCCAGCGCCAGGTTGCCGAGCTGGGCCTGGCCGACGCCGTGACGTTCCGTTCCAACATGCCGGAACTGGAGCTGGTGGACCTGTTGCGCTCCGCCGAGGTCGCGGTCGTTCCCTCGCTGTACGAGGGGTTCAGCCTGCCCGCCGTCGAGGAGATGGCCTGCGGGATCCCGCTGGTCGCCACCACCGCCGGGGCGCTGCCCGAGGTCGCCGGTCCGGACGGGGAGGCCGCATTGCTGGTCCCGCCGGGGGATGCGGGGGCCCTGGCGGACGCCATCGGTTCCCTGCTCGACGACCCCGAACGACGGGCCCGAATGGGTGCCGCCGGGCGCCGCCGGGTGGAGGCGCGGTTCTCCTGGCGGGCGGCCGCCGCGGCCACCGCGGACTGGTACGCCGAGCGGATCGCGGCAGTCGGCGGGACGCCCACCTCCCCCTTCCCGGGACCTCCCGTCCCGGAACTGGGATCGGCGGCCCGCTGGGCGCCGCCCGTCCCGCTCTCCGGGACGCCGGCACCACTGTCCACACCCGGCGCGGGGGCGTCCGCACCAGCGTCGTCGACGCTGACCGGCTGACGGCCGACGCATGCTGACCGTCGACTTCGACCGGTTTCCCGTCTCCGCGGGCTGCCGGCTGCTCGACCTGGGATGCGGCGCCGGGCGGCACACGTTCGAGGCGTTCCGACGGGGCGCCGAGGTCATCGCGCTGGACTACTCCGCCGACGAGGTCGCCGGCGTCAACGCGATGCTCGCCGCGATGGCCCTGGAGGGACAGGCTCCACCCAAGGCGAAGGCCGCCGGAGTACGCGGTGACGCGCTGGCGCTGCCGTTCGCCGACGGCACCTTCGACCGGATCATCGCCGCCGAGGTGCTCGAACACCTGCCCGCCGACACGGCGGCGATGGCGGAGATCGCCCGGGTGCTGCGGCCCGGGGGGTGGGTGGCGGTCACCGTCCCGAACCGGTTCCCCGAGCAGGTGTGCTGGAGCCTGTCGACGGCTTATCACAGCGTCGAGGGGGGCCATGTCCGCATCTACCGCCGGGACGAGCTTCGTGACCGGTTGACCGCGGTGGGACTGGAACCGGCCGGCACCCATTTCGCGCACGCCCTGCACGCCCCGTACTGGTGGCTGCGGTGTCTCGTCGGTGTCCACGACGACGGCCATCCGGCGACGCGGCTTTACCACCGGCTGCTGGTGTGGGACATGATGCGCCGTCCCCGCATCACCCGCCTCGCCGAGCGGGCCCTCAATCCGATCATCGGCAAGAGCATCGTGCTGTATCTGAGGAAGCCGGAGGTAACGCGTGCGGCCGGTTGAGTCTGCTCCGGTCCTGACCCCCGAGGCGCTCACCGCGACCGCGACCGCGATCGCCGTCGTCCAGGAGCCGGACGGCGCCATCCCCTGGTATCCCGGTGGCCATACCGACCCGTGGGATCATCTCGAATGCACCATGGCCCTCGACCTCGGCGGCCTGGTCGACGCCGCCGACGCCGCGTGGGCCTGGCTGTGTCGCAACCAGCGGCCGGATGGATCCTGGGCGACGAGCTACGTCGGCGGCGCGGTCAAGGAGGACTTCGCCGACAGCAACCAGTGCGCCTATGTCGCCACCGCGGCCTGGCACCGCTGGTTGGCCACCGGTGACCGCGCCTTCCTCACGAGGATCTGGCCGGTCGTCGAGGCGGCCCTGGACTTCGTCGTCGATATGCAGAGCCCGACCGGACAGATCTGGTGGGCCCGGTCGTCGGACGGTGTCGACTACCCCGAGGCCCTGCTGACGGGATGCTCCAGCACGTTGCACAGCCTGCGCTGCGGGATGGCGCTCGCCGCCCTGGTCGGGGAGGTGCCACCGGCCTGGGAACGGGCGACCGGCGCGCTGCGGCACACCCTCGTCGCTCACCCGGAGTACTTCGCCCCCCGCGACCGGTGGTCGATGGACTGGTACTACCCGGTGATCGGCGGAGCGCTGCGCCGGTCCGCGGGTCGGTCCCGGCTCACCAGCCGGTGGGACGACTTCGTCGTCGACGGTCTGGGTATCCGCTGCGTGGCTGACGAGCCCTGGGTCACGGGGGCCGAGACCTGCGAACTCGCCATCGCCCTGCATCTCGTGGGCGAGACCGCCGCGGCGACCAAGCTGGTCATGGACATGCAGCACCTGCGGCACGCCGACGGGAGCTACTGGACGGGCTGGCAGTTCAAGACCGCGACGTTCTGGCCGGCCGAACAGTCAACCTGGACCGCGGCGGCGGTGATCCTCGCGGTCGACACGTTGGCCGGCGGGGTCACCGAGACCCTCTTCCGCGGCGACGACCTCCCCGAGGGGATCTGTGTCCTCGACAAGGAGTCCGACGAGCCTCGGCAGGGC
>NZ_CDWWEW010000366.1:0-5038 GCF_977966315.1 Frankia sp. CeRuru1 | reverse complement strand
GTACCGCCCACGCGACCAGTACCGGCCCGTGGCCCTACCCGGGGTCGGGGCCCCTGCCGATGATCGGCATCGGGCCAGAAGGCAGCGACGTGTCGCTCGCTGCCATCACCGATTCGTCACGTCTTGTGGGACTGAGCCGTTCCGGGCAGGTCAGCGAGGCGGCACAGGTCGGCGAGGTCATCTACACGCCGCTGACGGTCCATGGCGGGACGGCCGTCGTCGGCCGGGCCGTGCGTCACCTCGCCATCGAACCCGTGCGGGACCTGCGCGCCGACGATCGAGGCGACTCGATCGTGCTGTCCTTCCAGCTGCCGCCGGGGGTCACCGAGGCGCGGGTGCTCTGGCGCCGCGACCAACCGCCGACCGGACCGGATGATCCCTACGCCGCGGGCGCCAAGGTCACCAACACCAGCCTGGAGATCAAGGGCGGCTGGCATCTCGCCGCGCCGCGGGACGGGTGGGCCTACCACGTGGCCTGCTACCCGGTGTACCGGTCGGGGGGCGTGGCCCGGGTGGTCGCGGCCGGCGTCTCAGTGCTGGCGCGCCCCGCGACGCGTCCTGATCCACCCCCGATGCCGGCGGCGTCCGGGAGCAGCCCGGGAGGCTCGGCCGGCGTGGTTTCGGCCGGCGTGGTTTCGGGCCGGTCGGTGGTCGGTGCCGTCGCCGACCTGATCACGATGCAGTCGCTGGGTGGGCCGACCCAGCCCCGCACCGGGGGCTATCCGTTGCCTACGGCGACGAGTGCTGTGCCGTTGCCTACGGCCACGGGCACCTACCCGCAGCCCATGACCACCGGCCCCCTCCATCCGGTGCCGGTCCGTCCGGTGCCGGTCCGTCCGGTGCCGGAGCACGCGCCGGAGGCGCAGACGAACCCGCCGGCGGGCCCGCCCACCGGCCCCGCGTCACCGCCGCCGGCTCCGGTCGCCCAGCCGACCGTCACCTACACCGTGAGCAGGTCCGGCTGGCGGCGGCGCACCCTACGGGTACAGGTGCACACCACCGGTCCGGTCGGAGATCTGATCCTGTTCGCGCGGCCGGGAACCGTACCGCCGCGGGTGGCCGCGGAGGCCCACGAGCTGTCTCGGCTCGCCGCTGTGGACCAGGCCGGCACCCGGACCATCGACGTCACCCTGGACGGCGCCCAGCTGCCCTGGGGAGTCCGGCTGTTGCCGGCGCTGGTGCACCCGACTGGATGGACCATCACCCAACCACCGGACGACGCACTGGTCATTCGATGATCCGGAGCGATCCTGGGTGGGTGTGCTCTCCGTGGTCCGCTCCAGCTCATTTCTTCTTGTCTTTCCGTTGATTTATGGCGGTTACCTCGGGATTTGTAGCACCAGATCTACAACATATGCGCTACTACGGAAAGTATTCATGAGGGTGCTGTTCCTTGGCTGGGGTGCGCCGTTTACGATTGGCCTCATCACTCCTAGTCCCAGTACCGCCCAGGTGTGTATCGGTTACCTGGGTGGAGCACCTGTCGAATCGTTCCGGCTGCGAGGTCGGGGACGGTCGGGTTCACGGACGGGCACCTGACGGTGCCCGGTCGACTCGCCTGGTGAGGCATGGGTCGAGTCCGGTGGAGCGCTGAGCGGTTGCCGTGCGAGCGGTCCGCTCGGAGGGGACGCTCATCGTGGGTCGTGGTCCGGCCATGCTCCGCCGTCGCGTGCCGGGTGATCCGACGGGAGCATGTCACGCCAACACCGAAAGGCAGCGCGCGAGCATGGCCTCGATCATCCGCGGCCGACCCGCCCCTCCGGTCGGCCGGCCGATTCCCTCAGCCCATCGACGACCCCGCAGCGGCCGGATCCACACCCAGCGTCGGGTCCGGACCGGAGCCCGGATCGGCCTGATAGCCGTGTTCGTGGTGGGTCTCCTCCAGGCGGTCACCCCGCTGGCCCGCGCCGCGGGAAACTCACCGTCGCCGACTCCGGCCGTGTCGCCATCCGCGACGAGCGGATCCAGCCGGGCAGGGGGCGACGCGGGCAGTGGCCGCACGCAGGGCGTTCCGCTCACCACGCTGAGCCCGCAGGCGCGCAGCCGGATCACCCTCGTCCTCTTCGACCAGGACATCGTGCTCGTCGGTGGCCGCAGTTTTACCGCGGGTGATGATGTCACCGTCGTGGCGGAGACGGCCCAGCTGGGCGGCAGCGCGCTCACCCGGGCGGACGCCGACGGCCGTTTCATCCTCGGCTTCCGGGTGCCGGCGGACTTCGCGGGAACCGTCAACGTCAAGGCCACCCAGGGCACGGCCACGGCGACCGACGCCCTTGATGTGACCGGACCGGAGGCGGCCGCCCGGGCGTTCCAGGCCGCCCCGGCTCTTCCCGACGAACCGGTGGTGAAGACGGCGCCCTCGACGTCGCCGTCTCCCAGGCAGCAGGGCGCGTCCGCGGGCACCTCGCCGAGCCCGGCCGTCTCGCCCGCGCCGTCCCCGTCCGCCACGTCCGCCGCCGGTTCGGCGTCCGCCGCGTCGCCGTCCCCCGCGCCGTCCGCGAGCGCCGGCTCGACCGCCCCCGCCAGGAGAACCGCGACGCCGACCGCCACCCCGTCCGGGGCGAGCCCGACCCCCGGTACGGGGTCGACGGGCACCGGCGCCGGTGGGACGAGGTCGGGCCTGCCGTGGCTGTCGGGGTTCCAGTCGCATCAGCTCGCGCAGCTCGTCGAGTTCGGTGACTGGCGCGGCCGGCCGAACGACATCGTCCACGTCTACACGAGCCGCAACCAGGGTTGGGGCGGGCTGGTGGAGCCGTCCTGGCCGGTGGATCTCTTCAAGGGTTTCCAGGGCAAGCTGCTGATCAGCCAGCCGACATTCCCCAAGGGCCAGGGCAACAACGCCGCCTGCGCCCGAGGCGAGTACGACTCCGAATGGAAGAAGCTCGGCAGTTTCCTCGTGGCGCACGGCCGGGCGGACTCCATCATCCGGATCGGCTGGGAGTTTAACGGAACATTCATGTACTGGCACACGGACGCCGACCCGACGGCGTTCCGGGAGTGTTTCCGGAAGATCGCGACCGCCATCCGGTCCACCGATCCCGAAGTCAAGATCGACTGGACTTTCAACGCGCACGCCTCCCCGGTGCCCAGTGGCAACAGCCCCTGGGGCGCCTACCCCGGCGACGAGTACGTGGACTATGTCGGCATCGACCCCTACGATCACTTCCCCCCGTCGAAGGACGAGGCGACGTGGAACAAGCAGTGCGAGGACGTCAACGGCCTGTGCTACGTGATCAGGTTCGCCCGGGAGCACGGGAAGAAGGTCGGCGTCGGGGAATGGGGGGTGGCCTCCTGCAGCGGTGACGGCGGTGGCGACAATCCCTTCTACATCCAGAAGATGTTCGACACCTTCAAGGCGGCCAGCGACGTGATGGGCTACGAGGCCTACTTCAGCGACCCCACTCCCGGAAACGTCTGCTCGACCATCACGAACGGCGGTCAGAACCCGAAGGCGTCCGCCATGTACAAGAAGCTCTTCGGATCCGGCGCCAGTTAGTCGAGTTCGTGGGGGGCGGGCGGCGCCTCGGCCGCCCGCTGCCGACTGGTGGCTGGCCGCTCGCGGACGCTGCGCCGCAGGTCGGCGCCCCGTAGATGGCGCCGAGATGGCCGCCGTGTGTCGGCTGGCTGTCAGTTCCCGCCGTCTGTCGTCGGAGGCCATTCGCCAGGTACCGTCACCGAGAGGCGACGTTTCACGATCTTGCCGGCTCCGGTCGGCGCGCACCGTTGCGGGATGCTCGTCGAACGACGCCCCTGCCTTTGACGAGGAGAACGCTGCTTGCGCCACTTCGCCTTTCTAGGCCCCGAGACGGTTGACGCACTGTTCCTCCGGCCGCCGGAGGACATCGCCGTGAATGATGATCGTCGTCTGCTGGCCACCGCGCTCGGCGCGACCCTCTACGCCCCGGGGACGCGCCCCCGGTTGGCGTCGGACGTGCACAGACAGACCGCGGCGGGGGTGACCTCGATGGTTCTCTGCCTGGAGGACTCCATCGCTGACACCGAGGTGGCCGCCGCCGAAGCCAACGTCGTCGCCGCGTTGCGCGCGCTCGCGGCGGAGCCCCCCTGGGCCGCGGGCGCGATACCACTGCTGTTCGTCCGGGTCCGCGCGGTCGGGCAGATCCCGGATCTTGTCGACCGGCTCGGGCCGGCCGGAGTCGGGTGTCTCGCCGGGTTCGTGCTGCCCAAGTTCGCCGAGGAGGGTGGCGAGGCGGCGATGGAGGCGGTGCTGCGGGCCTCCGAGACGGTCGGTCGCCCGCTGTGGGCCATGCCGGTGCTGGAGAGCCCGCAGGTCATCAACCGGGAGACCCGGGTGGAGGCGTTGTCGGCGGTCCGGCGGCTGGTCGACAAGCACGCCGACCAGGTGCTGGCGATCCGGCTCGGTGCGACGGACCTGTGTGGGCTGTTCGGGCTGCGCCGTGACCGCGACCTGACGATCTACGACATCGCTGTCGTCCGGGACTGCATCGCCGACATCGTGAATATCTGTGCGCGGGGCGGTGACCACGTCGTGACCGGACCGGTCTGGGAGTACTTCGCCCAGCCGGAACGGCTCTTTGTCAGCTCGCTGCGGGTGACCCCGTTCGCGCAGGCGGACCGCGTCGACGGCGGGGAGGATGCGATCCGGATGCGCAGCGAACTGGTCTCCGCCGACCTTGACCGGCTGATCCGGGAGGTCGTTCTGGACAAGGCCAACGGCCTGATCGGCAAGACGGTGATCCATCCTAGCCACGTGCCCGCCGTGCACGCGCTGCACGTCGTCACCCAGGAGGAGTACACCGATGCCGAGACCGTCCTCGACGGGGATGCCGGCGGGGTACGGCCGAGCAGCTACGCGAACAAGATGAACGAGTTGCGTCCGCACCGGGCCTGGGCCGAGGCGGTGATCCGCCGGGCGCGCGCGTTCGGTGTCCTGCGCGAGGGCGACACCTTCGTCGAGGTGCTGGCGGCGACGCACGGTCGTCTCGGCCAGCGGAATGCCCGATGATGGCGACGGCGGGGACGGACGCCCCCACCGGCGCGCCCATCCCTCACCCGGCCG
>NZ_CDWWEW010000365.1:0-5036 GCF_977966315.1 Frankia sp. CeRuru1 | reverse complement strand
CGAGGATGCCGCGAAGGAAGCGAAGCTCGCCCTTCCCGAGGGTGGACTACTCCCTATCCTGGGGCGGACAGTGGTAGCGACGAGGGGGGTGGGGGCGACGGACAGACGCCAGCTCTTTGAGGTGGGCGGACTCACCGCGGCTACCGTGCTCGCCGCTACCGGCGCGGTCAGCGATCAGATTGACGCTGCCCGGCCAGCGACTTTCACCCTTACCGAGCTCGAAGCGCAGCTCGTTGACCTCAACCGTGATCTATGCGCCGTAGCGCCCAGCATCCTGTTTCCCGGGGCATTCAAAGCATGGCAGCAGGTAGAAGGGATGCTCGCCCGACGTGTGCAGCTCGCTGTAGCGCCGCGGCTGACGCGGCTCGCTGGCCAGTTCGCCGCCGAACTCGCGACCGTCGCACGTTTCGGTGGGGACAGCCGTCTTGGCCGACGGTTCGCGGCGATCGCCGAAGAGCACGCGACGGCTGTGAACGATCCTCTGCTGACAGGCCGAGTCGCTGGATTGCAGTCATGGATTGCGATGGACGCGGGCCATTGGGCGACGGCGGCGGACTTCGCGGCGAAAGGCCGCCGTGACGCTCATCCGGGCCAGCGGGCCCGGCTAGCCGCATACGAGGCGCTGGCCGCGTCCGCCGCCGGGGCCGCAGTCCAGGCCGAAGAGGCGATCGTGGTCATGCGAGCCTCGATGCGGACGGCGATCAAGGGTGATGCCGAATGGAACGACGCCGAAGAGGATCTTTATACGGCACTCACCGCAGCGAACACCGTAGGTGCCGGCAGGACGGCGATCCATCATGGCGAGCGGGCCGCAGCGACCTTCGTCCACGACAACCAAGGCGTTGGCCTCGCCATGCTCGCAGTTGCTACCGGCCACCTAGACGGCGACCATGCGAACCCGGGTGCGGCTGCGGTTGCGGGGATCGCCGCGCTGGGCGCGGTGGTCGATTCCCCGAACGCAGTCGTCGCGGCGCGGGCGCGGGCTCTCCACCGGGATCTGGGCCGGTGGGATATCGCCGAGGTGGACCAGCTCGGGGCGCGCATCGCCGTAGTCTGACCTTCCCGCGCCCGGCGTCCGTGAGGGACGCACGGTTACAGCTCCGGCTGTCCTGGTACCGACTTGGGTGTTCCGCCGCTACCGTTGATGCAGGGAGGGGTCGACTGTAGACGGAGAGCAACCGATGGCGTGGAACAAGCGCGGCGAGACCCGCGGAGGAGCATCGTCCGGACGCGGCGGCACGAAACGCGGCAGTAGCGCGGCGGTAGCGCGCCAGTCGTCCGTGACGACAGCGACAAGGACAAAAAGAAGAAAGGCGGCTCGACCGGCGACACGCCGATCGAGTTCGGCGACTGCACATCCCGCAACGGCAAAGGCGAGGTCGAATCCGGCCGGCAGGAGGTCGACGAGGACGGCCGCTTCCCTGGGAACGCGGTCGTGAAGTGCACCGCGTGCGACGGCAGTCGGGAGGGTGACGTCGGCTTGCCCCGAGCACGGGGCGGTCCGGCGGCCAGTCGAGGGCCCGGGGTCTGATCCGTCGGGGTCGGCGGAGCGGCGCCAAGGCCCGGTCTGAACGGGCCCGGAAGTCGCGCGAGGAGGTTCAGCGACTCCCGGCGGCGATCTCGGCCCGGACCCGCGCGACGAACGCCGCCAGCACCTGTTCGCCCGCGAGCACTCCGGCTGCGGCGGTGACGGTGACATGCGGGCCCGACCAGCCCAGCTCGTGCAGCTCACCGTGGGCCGGACGGACGGCGTGGTCGGCCGCCGCGAGCATCGGGACGTCGAGCACGGAGTCCCCCGCGGCCAGCAGCCGGGCGGTACCGGCACGGCGGGCGACCTCGGCCACCGCGCGCTGCTTGGTCAGGACCGACGGGACGAAGTACACCTTCCGCCCCTGCACCGACATCGCCCAGCCCGCAGCCCGCGCCGTCTCGGCCTCCCCGGTCAGGTCGGGAATGCCAGCGCGGTCGTGGGCGACGAGGTAGACGAACAACCCGTCGGCGACCCGCACGAGCCGGGCCCAGCCGCCGGCGGCGGACCGCTCGGCGAGCGCCACCATCTCCGCCAGGGGGGCGCAGGCGGCGGCGACCTCGGCCGCCACGCCCGCCGCCCAGGCCGGATCGGGGACCCCGTCGACCAGCAGGTGCCCGCCGTTGGCCGCGATCGCGTAGCGCGGCCGGACCCCGAGCTTGACCCGCGCGTACTGGGCGAGGGTGCGGGTGGTGACCGGGACGAGGACGGCGAGGTCGTGCAACTCGGCGAGCAGGGCCAGCGACCGCGCCGTCGCGAACGAGATCGGCGCGCCGTCGAGGCGTTCGACCTCGACGAGCTCCGGTGCGGGCCGGTCGTCGGCCAGCAGCAGCGAGTGCCGGGAAAAGATCAGCGTCTTGTCCAGGTCACAGGCCAGCAGATGACGCGGCCCGGACGCGGCGGACGGGCCGGCCGTCACGGGACGTCCGGACGCCAGCGCGCGTTCGGGGTGTGGAAGACCGGTGCCGCGCCGACCGGGCGGACCAGCCCCACACAGGAGAAGGGCAGGTCCGCCATCTCCTGGACCTCGACGTCGCGGTCGGCGGCCAGTGCCAGCACGTGCGCCAGCTCGTCGAGCCGGTCGGGGGCGATGAGGATGCGCCAGGGCACCCGGCGCAGCAGGACCCGAGTCGTCTCCCCCACCCCCGGCTTCACCATGACCACGTCGGGGATGTCGAACGCGGCTGCGATGCGCTCCACCGCCGCCCAGCCCGCCCAGGTCGGACTGCGGTCGGCGACCCACAGCCGCGGCCAGGTCTCGGCGACCTCGTCGGCCACCTCGGGGAAGTGGGCCGCCACCGTCTCGACGAAGTGCCGGGACAGATCGTGCGCCGCGAGTTCGGCGTAGTACTTCGCACCGTGGAAGTCATCCGGACCGATGTGCTCGGCGTTGAGGACGGTCCGGCTGACCAGCCCGCTCACCGTCGAGTTCAGGCAGGCGCTCGGGATGAGGAAGTCGTCGCGGGTCCCGTAGAGCGGCACGCACCGAGCCGGGTCGGCCAGTACGGCGAGGGTGTCGTCCAGCCCGAGCCGCGCCACCGCGTCGGTCAGCACCCGGGTCATCACCCCCTTGCCGGTCCAGCCGTCGACGAACTGGAGCACCTCCCGGCTGTGCCGGGAGGTGAGGTAGCGGATCGCGTTCAGGTCCACGCCGCGATCCTTGATCACCGAGATCGCGTAGTGCGGGGTGTCGAGCCCGTGGCGCCAGCCATACCAGCGCCGCATCAGGATCCCCACCGGGGTACCGGCCCGGGCGATCGAGGCCAGGACCGGCTCGGGCTTGGTGACCCGTACGAGCTCCGCCACGAGGCCGGTGGCGAGCGCGACCCGGCGGGCCGACCGGTCCAGCGCCCGGTGGTAGAGCTCCAGGTAACCGGCGTCAGGCTGGTACTCGACCGGCAGGTCCTCGGAGTAGTGCCGGCCGGCCTGCATGGCCTCCTCACGGTCCTCGGTGGGCCGCTCCAGGGCGACCGCGCTGAGGTCGGTCAGCAGGAAGGTCACGTCCGCCGGATCGTATGAACCCGAGCCGACGGTGCCGGTGAGCGCGGGATCCACCGCGCCGATCCCGCTCACCGGGCGTCCCCGGGCGCACCGGTGAGCGGTCCGGCGGCGGGCGGCGCACCGGCGGGCGGCGCACCGGTCGGTCGAGGGGACGGCTGGTAGGAGGGCCGGTAGGAGGGCAGCGTCAGCACCGTGACCGGAGCGCATCGGCGTAGCTGAGTAAGCATGCCGTGGAGGCCGGTATCCGCACGGGGAGAGCTCCGGTCCGCCCCCGGGGCGACGTCCGTCTCAAAATCGACGTCCGGGACGGAGACGACGTCCGGGACGGAGACGACGTCCGGGACGGAGTCGACGACCACCACGATGTCGTCGTACATCCTGGGCCGGACGTTGTAGACGTGGCTGGCCCGGCCCGGGTCGTCCGGCGCGGGGAAGGTGAGGGCGGCGCGGATGGCGTAGCCGTCGACGTCGACGGGGTGGACCGGCGAACGCGTCGTGGACTGGTAGCGGATCTCACCCGGACTCGTCCGGGCCAGCGCGTCCGCTATCCGCATCGGCGTGTACATCAGTTCCTCCGTCCCGAGCACGAGCGTGCGACCCGCGGGCCGGGTCAGCGCGGCCAGTACCGTCGCGGCGACCGGCGGCACGACCTCGTCGAGGCGGTGGCGGTCGGTCGGCGACCAGCGATGACGGCCACCGTCAGGCAGGTCGGACGGCCAGCCGGCCACCAACCGGCGAACCGGGTGGGCCACCAGCGCCCCCGTCGCCCGCGCCTCGTCCCGACCGTCCGCGCCCCCGGCGAACCGGGCGCGGACCCGCGCGGCTCGGGCCGCGATCTCGGCCGGCACGGTGACGGTGGCCGTAAGCGGGGCGACGACATCCAGCCTGACCCCGAGCTCGTCGGCGAGATCGGCGAACGCGGCCCGGGCCGCGGGCGGACGGGCGTCGAGCAGCGTGGCAACCACGTAGTGCTCGCGTGGGGCGTGGGCATGCAGGATCCGGATCGTGCCGAGGGCGGTGCGCCCGGTCGACAGCTCGTCGTCGACGAGCACGATCGGCGCGCCGCACCGCAGGATCTCGCGGTCCTCGGGCATCAGCCAGTGGTGGGTCGCGTGAGAATGGGACTCCACGAACTCGAGGATCGGCGTGACACCGGGCAGCGGCCGCCGGGTGGTGTGCAGGTAGTGGCTCGTCGGGAGACCGTCGGCGACCGCGTGCCCCAACGCCGTCGCGGTCTCGCAGTAACCGATCACGATCGGGCCGGTCCGCGGGCCCCCGGGCTGCTCGACCGGCGAACCCGGCACCAGCGAACCCGGCACCGGCGAACCCGCAACTGGCGGGTCCGCGACCCGCTTTCCGGCCTCCTCGAAGCCGGGCAGTGCCCGGACCAGCGCGGCGACCCCGGCCCCGGCCGCGAGCGCCTCGGCCGGGGCCACCGGCAGATGCTTGCCGAGCACCCGGCTGACCAACAGGTGCGCCCGGCGTGGGTTGCGGCGCAGGGCGAGTC
>NZ_CDWWEW010000364.1:0-5090 GCF_977966315.1 Frankia sp. CeRuru1 | reverse complement strand
GGCCCGGGCACCCCGGGTCGGAGCCTCGCGTGGCCACACTGCCCCAGACCCCTTCCATCGCCCTCGAGCCGCCGCGGCACCGCGGACCGTTCGTGCGGGGTGTTCTCGCCGTCGTCGTGGCGGTTCGCCGCTGGCCCTGGATTCTGACCGCCGCGCTCTGCCTGCTGTGCATCGGTCTCGGCATCACCGGTCCGGACACCCCCGCCCAGGAGTACCGGGTCTGGCTGTTCCGGCACGGCGGAGTGGTGCTCTGGGACGATCAGTGGTACGGCGGTCACACCATCCCCGGCTACAGTGTGCTGTTCCCCCCGCTCGGTGCGCTTGTCGGGGTACAGCCGCTCGGCGCGATCTCCTGCGTCGCCTCGACGATGATCGTGACCCGGTTGCTCCGCGGTCCTGGCCGGCGGGCCGGGCATGATCTGGTCCTTGTCTGGTTCGCGGTCTCGACGGTGGCGAACCTCGTCGTGGGCCGCATGCCGTTCGCTCTCGGGATGGCCTTCGGCGCGCTGGCGCTGGTCGGCGCGCGGGAACGGCACACGAAGCTGACCTGGATCGGCGCGGTCCTGTCGTCGCTGGCGTCTCCGTTGGCCGGCGGCTTCGTGCTGCTCGTCGGCCTCGCGTTGCTGCCGACGATCGGATGGCGCCGCGCGCTCCCGTTCGTCGGCGCCGGATCCGGCATCATCGTCGCGCTTGCGTTTCCCGAGGACGGGTACCAGCCCTTTCCCGCGGTCACCTTCCTGTCGCTGTTGACCCTCATCGCGGTCGGCCTGCTCATCGTGCCCGGGCACGCCCGGCTCATCCGGCCCATCCGGCACGGCCTGTTGCTCTGGGCGGCCGCGGCAGTGGTCTTCTTCTTCGTGCCCACCCAGGTCGGCGGGAACATCACCCGACCGGCGACGCTGCTCGCCGGCCCCGCCGCGGCGTTGTTGCTCGCCGAACGCCGCCGCGTCCTCGCGGTCGCGGCGATCCCGCTGATCGGCTGGCAGATCGGGCCGGTGCACGGGGCGCTGCTCGTCCACGGCGATCCGTCCGGGTCGAAGGCCTACTACACCGAGCTCCTCGACTACCTCGACCGCGGCGCGCCGGTGCCGGCCGGGCGGGTGGAGATTCCCTTTACCCGGGCCCACTGGGAGGCGCGCTTCGTCGCCCCGTCCGTACCCATGGCCCGCGGCTGGCTGCGCCAGCTCGACAGCAAGTACAACGCGCTGTTCTACGACGGCACACTGAACGCCGAGACCTACCACGAGTGGCTGCTCGCCCGCGGCATCCGCTACGTCGCCCTCCCCGACGTCGAGCTGGATCCCTCCGCGGTCGCCGAGGCCAGGCTGCTGCGGGCCGGTCTGCCCTATCTCGAGCTCGCCTGGCAGAACGCGCACTGGAAGGTGTGGCTCGTCACCGACTCCCCGGGTCTGGTACAGGGACCGGCCTCACTCACCGAACTGGGGGTGAGTTCGGTCGCGGTCGACTTCCACGCGCCCGGGGTCGCCACGGTGCTCGTGCATTACACCCCCTACTGGCAGCTGTCGGGGGGCACGGCGTGTGTCTTCCGGGCGGCCGGGGGCTGGACGGGCATTCTCACCGAGTCGTCCGGACCGGTGCGCCTGTCCGCCCGGCTGTCCGTCGACGGCCTGACCCGCGCCAGCGCCCTGGACTGCCCGGTCGGTCAGCGCGTCTCCTGACCTCTCGGGGCGGCTGTCGGCGGGCGGGTGTCTCAGCCCCTCTAGGACGTCCGGGCGCCGGGTGTCCAGGTGACCGGATGTCCAGGTGACCGGGTGACCGGGTGGCCGGACGAACTCACCGGGCGGCGGGTTCGGACACCAGATCCGCGACGACGATGGTGGTGTCGTCCCGGGCACCGGCCAGCAGGGCCGCCTCGACGAGCGCGTCCGCGGCCCGCTCGGGCGGCTCGGGCCCCAGCGCGCTCAGCAGGCCGTCGAGCTGTTCCGGGCTCATCACCTTGGTGATGCCGTCGCTGGCGAGAACGACCCGGTCACCGGCGCGGACCGGCTCGCTGAAGATGTCCGCCTCGATCTCGTCAGCGAGCCCGACGGCGTTGAGCAAGGGACCGTTGCGGATCGCGTGCGGCGTGGTCAGTGCCCGCGGCCGTCCCTTGCCGGGCTGCAACCACACCGAGCTGTCACCCACGTGCGCGACGGTGAGGTACTCGCCGGTGCTCTGCTGGCGTCCGAGGATGACGACGTCCAGCGTGCAGGCCATGCCGAGCCAGGCCGGCTCCTCGCGAGCCCGGGTCCGGACCACCCAGTTCGCCCGTTCCACGGCCTTGCGCAGGCCCTCAAGCGGATCCTCGGCGTACTGCGGGCGGAAACCCGCCACCGTGGTGACCGCCAGCGTGGACGCGATCTGGCCGGCAGCCTCGCCACCGACCCCGTCCGATACCGCCAGCAGCCCGTCGACGACGACGAACGCGTCCTCGTTGGGACCGCCGCGTCTGCCCCGGCGGGTGCGCCCCGCGGCGGCGAGTCGCAGCGCGGCGGCCGTCGTCTGCTCCGGCTCGATCGCCATGAGATCGCCCGCCTGCCCCCTCGGGGGAGCGGGCGGAGCCACGGGGATGGTCGTCGCCGTGGGGGAGCTCTCCCACGGCGTGTCCTCAACCGTTCGGGTCGGCTCGGCACCGCGCGGAGCCGGCGCGTGTTCCCCGGGTGGCGGGAGGGGATAGTCGCCGGTCGCCGGGTCGTAGTAGCGGGTGGCATCCGCCCGTTCGTCACCGAAGGCACCGGGCCCGAGGTGCGGCTGACCGGCGGGCGGTGGCGTCCAGCCGGTGGACTCGGGATCGCGGTCGCCTTCACCGCCGCCGACGGAAACCTGCGAGGTCACATCCCCTCCCCATGCCGCGCCTGCGTCCGGGACGCCGCTCGCGCTGTCCGCTGACCTGTCCGTCGTGTTGCCCGTCGCACCGGTTGCCGAGGAGACCGGCGTCGGCTCGGCGAAGCCGGGGACGATCCCGTCGGGCGGGGTGACGTCAGAGCTGTCACGGATCGGCACCGTACCGTATCGGTGGCGCTGATGGTCGAGGCCACGGGAGCGTCGCTGGTTCTCTCCGGGCCGGACGGGTCGGTTGTTGAGGATGACGAAGACCAGCCCACCCACCAGCAGCACCACAATGAGCATGATCGGTACCAGCGGGCTACCCATGGCCTCCGTCCTCGCCGTAGCAATTACGATCACGCTGTAGGACGTGTCGCCAGCCGTCTTCCTTCATACCTAAGGGCATCAACTCAGAAGAGACCGGGTATGTGTCGCGACACCGACACAAGTGCTGCGCATTGTTCCAGACTTGGGCGCGGCCGAGTAGGGCCGGCGCCCGGGCGGCCCCGCCGCGAGGCGGGCGCCACGAAGGATGCCTCCGGTGACGCCACGAAGGATGCCTCCGGTGAACGGTGACGGCCCGTGTCGGGGGGCGCGAGACGGTGATTGTTCGCCGCCGCATCAGCGCACCACGGTGATGAAGATTACCAAGGTCAGGCACAACGTCACGGTGAGCACGGCGGTCATGGCGAGCCTGGTGGTTCTGGCGCGCCACGGGAGCAGGCGGCGCCTGAGCGGTGCGGGTCGGCTGATCGCGGCGATCACCTGGCTCTCGACGAAGCCGGGCAGCTCGCTCGCGGCCCGCAGCCGCGGGTCGTCGGGGAGGTAGAGCGCCACCAGTCGGCGCACGACGCGTTCCAGGTCGGCGGGGAAGGGGCGATCTGCCTCCGATCCCCGCACTGTTCGGCGGAAGTACCTCTCCGCCGCTCTGGCCAGCTCCGGATCCGTCAACGGCTCCTCCTCCGGATAGGCGGTTCCCTGGCCCGGGGCACCGTCCCGGCGGATGGCTTCGTGCAGATCCCAGGCGTCGTCCCAGTTCGGAACGTGTCGGACCAGCAGCCCGAAGACGCGGGCCGCGTTCAGCTGGCCAAGCCGGCAGGCCCGGAGGAATGCGATCGCCGGATCGGGACCGTCCGGCCAGGTCGGCGAAATGCGGGCGGTGAGCTCCGCACCCAGGACATGTAGATCGTTCTCGAGCGCTCCGGGCGGACCGGGTTCGTGGGACGCGCCGGGCAGGTAGAGGCCGGCGATGCGCCGCACGGTCTGCGTCAGCGGCCCGTCGCCTTGTCCCGACGCGGCCTGGACTGCGATCAACCGATCGAAATACGGGCGGGCACCGGCTCCGAGCACCTCCGCATCAGGGGCCCGCGACGCGGGCTGGCCGGGTGGCCCGACCGGGGAGGCCCCAGCGTAGGCCCCCGCGTAGGCGATGTCATCGCGGATGTCCTCGGCGGTATGCCATCCCGGGGCGTAAAGGACGAGCAGCCGGAACGCATCGGCTCCCCGGGCATGGGTTTCGCGCAGCAGGCGCACGACTTTCGCTGCGGCCGACTCAGGGGGCCACTGCGACCCGCCACCCGTCGGCGCGGCGCCTGTTACCACTTCGTCTGCCAGGGCTCTGGCGAACTCGAAGCCCTCGGGCAGGCCGAACAGGTCGAAGAGGGCCCGCAGCGTCTGATGGATCAGATCGATGCGGCGCCCGGCCCAGACGGCGGGGTCTACCGCGGCCGCCGCCGGGATCGCGAGCGCGGCGAGCCCCGCGACCAGCCTGGTCAACATCTCCACGACCTCGCGCTGCATCGTCGTCACCGCGCGGTGCACCGCGTCGACGTAGGCAGCGCGGTCATGGTCGCTCTGGTAGGCGTCCGGGGCCAGCCGTCGAGTGATGGCCTGAGTGACGTCGCTCGCCGCGCGGGCCAGGACATCGGTACGGCGGCCGGGTGGGCGTGGGGCGACCGCTCCGAGGGGAGACCGGGCGGGCTCGCCGCGCTGCGGCAGGTTGCAGTGCAACAGGTCACGTAGCGCGGCGAGCTCGCGGAGGTCGATGGGTGACTCGAGCGGATCGACGAGAGGGTCGTACGCCGCGTCGCTGAGGGAGATGCCCAGCGGGACGCCCAAGGCGGCGAGCAGCCGGTCGACCGGGTGCAGACGATCGTCCCAGTACGACCACTCCTGCCGATACGCCTCCGCGACGTGCCGGATGACGGCGTTCCCCGCGTCCCGTTCCAGCCGTTCCAGGTGCCGCCGTCCCCCTGGGCCCGGAT
>NZ_CDWWEW010000363.1:0-5099 GCF_977966315.1 Frankia sp. CeRuru1 | reverse complement strand
GGGCAGGAGCTCTCGGCTGCGGTCGCGAGTCTCGACGTCTTCGTCCATACCGGCATCCACGAGACATTCTGCCAGGCGGCGCAGGAGGCCAAGGCGAGCGGGGTACCGGTGGTCGCCCCCGCGGCAGGCGGGCTGCTCGACGTTGTCGAGCACGGCCGCACCGGGCTGCACTACACTCCCGGCGACCCCGCGGCCCTGCGGGCGCAGGTCGCGGCCCTGGCCGACGACCTCCCTCGCCGGGTGGCGATGGGTGCGGCGGCCCGGGAGTCGGTCGTGGGATGCGGGTGGAGCGCGGTCGGCGACGAGCTGCTCGGCCACTACCGTGACGTGCTCGGCACCGGCGGCGGGGCCGGCCGCTTCGGCCGCCTCAGGCACCCCGGCCCGGTCATCGAGGGACGGAACGGACGGCGGGGCGGACGACGGGACGGATGGGACGCACGCGAGCGGCCCGGGACAAGAAACGACGGGTGGTCAGCATGAAGATCGTGCAGGCGGCAAACTTCGTCGCGCCGGCCTCCGGCGGCATCCGGACGACACTGCGCCACCTCGCCGCCGGCTACACCGCGGCGGGCCACGAGGTCGTCCAGATCATTCCGGGCGAGCAGGACGCCGAACTGGTCCAGCCGGATGCCCGTGTGCTCCAACTACGCGCCCCCCGGCTACCCGGAACCGGTTACCGGATCATCACCGAGCCATGGCGCGTCACCGACCTGCTCGACCGGGAACGGCCCGACCGGCTCGAGGTCCACGACCGGGCGACCCTGCGCCCACTGGCCCGATGGGCCCGCCGTCGCGGGGTGCCGTCGCTGGTCGTCAGCCACGAGCGGCTCGACCGCCTGCTCGGCACCTGGACACCCGCACCGCTGCGGGGAGTCCTGCCGGTCTCGACAGCCGCGGACCGGGCGAACGCTTCGCTCGCGGCCGCCTTTGACTCCGTCGTGGCGACGACGGCCTGGGCGGCGGCGGAGTTCGTCCGCATCGGCGCCGGCAACCTGCGCCACGTTCCGCTCGGCGTCGAGCTCGACCGTTTCTCCTCCGCTCACCACGACCTGACCCTGCGACGCGCCTTCGCCCGTGACCAGGAGGCGCTGCTGGTGGTGGCCAGCCGGCTGGCACCGGAGAAGCGGGTTGACCTCGCCGTGGACGCGGCAGCCGAACTCGTCCGCCGCCGGGTGCCGGCGCGCCTGGTGATCGCCGGTGACGGGGCCCATCGGGGCCGGCTGGAACGGCATGCGGCCGGGCTGCCGGTAACCTTCCTCGGGTTCGTGGCCGACCGGGAACGGCTCGCCGGCCTGCTGGCGACCGCCGACCTCGCGCTCGCCCCCGGCCCGGTGGAGACCTTCGGGCTGACCGCCCTGGAGGCGCTCGCCAGCGGCACCCCGGCAGTGGTGCACCACGCCAGTGCGCTCGCAGAACTGATCGTCCCGGGAGTAGGCGTGATCGCCGCGGGCAGCGGATTCACGTTCGCCGACGCCGTCGTGGACCTGCTGTCCGCCTCGCCGGCGCAGGTCCACGCGCGCCGGGTCGCGGCCCGGGCCCGCGCGGAGCAGTTCCCCTGGTCGGCCACGGTCGCGGGCTTCCTCGCCTGCCACGACTCGCCCGGTCCGGCCGCCCCAGGCACGGCCTTCCCGCAGCCACCGGCGCCGCCGCTCGCGGCCTGACTCGCGGCCTGAAAGGCGGGCAGAGCCATGGACTCCGGTACCGGATCCCGGCGGTTCGTCGCGCTGGGCGACAGCATCACGGTCGGCCTCGGCGACGGCGTGACGATGGGACGCGAACACCGCCGCTCCGCGACGGGAGGACGGGGCTTCGCCGCCCGGCTCGCCGCGTGCCTGGGCCCGGCCGGCGCCGTGGAATTCACCAATCTGGCCACCACGGGAGCGACCACGCACGACGTGCGTACCCGTCAGCTTCCCGTCGCCCTGTCGCTGGGCCCCCAGATCGCCAGCGTGATCGCCGGCATGAACGACGTGCTGAAACCGACGTTCGATCCGCTGCGGTTACGTCAGGACCTGGTCTGGACGGTGGGCCGTCTGCGGGCCGACGGAGTCGTCGTGCTCACCGCGACCATGCCCGATCCCAGCCGGCTGCTCCCGGTGCCGGCGCCGTTCGGCCGGATCCTGAGCGAACGGGTCGAACGGCTCAACGCGGCGGTCCATGCCGCGGCCCGGACGGACCCCGGGGTGTTGATGGTCGACCTCGGCGGGCACCCTGCGGTGCGCAGCCGGTCCAGCTTCGACGTGGACCGGATCCACCCGGGGCCACGCGGCCACCGCCTGATCGCGCAGGCGTTCGCCCATCGTCTGTCGCACGCTGGGGTACCACTCGTGGGTCTGCCGGACGGACCCGATCATGAGGAACCGGCTCCAGGAATCATCGAGCATTCCTACTGGCTGCTGAGCGTGGGCCTGCCCTGGCTGGCCGGGCGGTGCCTGCCCAGAGGCGACAAATGGCGCTATCACCCGGAAAAAGGTCTGGTACGGCCTCCTCGGCGAGCCTGAAGGCTCCTCGATTGCCTACGGTAGGCAATGTGCTTCCCGCCCTGTCAGCGTCGCCCCGGTCCGGAGTCCTCACCGGATGGGGCAATGCGTGGCTTGCCGGGCTCGTCGGGCTCGACGACGTCATCACCCAGATACACCGCGCGCTCGGCGGCGAGGCGGCGCCGCACACCCTCGGTGACGAGCCGCTCGTGCTGGGCCTGGGAGCCCTGCGTTCGGCCGGAGCGCAACGGCTCCGGCTGGTCCTGCCCGCCCCCGGGGACGCCACCGGCCTGCCCGGCCCGGCGGAGGTGAACAGGGACGCGATCACCGCCGGGGAGGCGATCATCGTGATCGGCCCGAACCCACCGCTGGTGCTCGTTCCCGGGGTCGTCGTGCACGGGCCGGCCCTGGAGGGGCGGCTGGAGTCGGTGCACTGGCGGGTGCTCGTCGCGTCCCGCGTGCCACCGCCCGGAGCCGGCCTGCGCGCCGCGGAACACGACCTCAGCAACGCGATCCGCACCACGACGGCCGCGCTCATCGACCTCGACATCGCAAGCGCTCGCCCCGAGGTGCTCGCCCTGCTGCGCGACCGCGGGGAGGAGGAGCCGGGCCCGGGGCTGGGCCCGGGTCATCCACCGGGGGCGCACGCCCTGCTGGCCCGGGCGGAGCGGTTGTCGGCCCTGCTCGACCTCGCTGCCCGGGACGACGGTGCCGCGGTGACCGCGAGCGAGATCGCCCGCAGGTCCGCGGCGCTGCGCAACCTTTCCGCGGCAGTGCGTCGCGCCTATGCAGCAGCCTACGACGCCTTCGACCCGACGTACGCCCCTGTGCCGCCCTCGAACTGACGATCTGACAATCGCCGGCTGCCCGCCCCGGCCGGCTCCGGCCGGCTCCGGCCGGCTCCGATCAGTTCAGCCGAGGGCAGAAGTGCCCAGCCGGATCGTCCGGGCGGCCGCACAGGACGCACGGTGGACGCCCGGCGGCAACGATCGTGCGGGCTCGTTCGATGAAGGCACGGGCCTGTTTGATCGACAGTCCCACCCGCAACGAGTCGAGCTCGTCCTCGCTCTCGGGGAGCCGGAACTCCCCGGGGGACAGCCCGGCCGCCTCGACGAAGACCCGGTGGCCGTCCCAGGACACCGTGAGCTGGCCCAGATGGAAGTCCTCCTCGAACGGGGCATCCAGCGGGGCAAGATCGATCTCGACGTCCGAAGCGGTCGGAAGCACGATGCCCTGGGTCTGGCCCACCTGGCCTAGCAACGCGGTCAGCCCCTCCGCCAGGGCGGTGACCTCGGTCTTCTCCAGACCGACCGTCACGACCTGACCACGCCCGGCAGCCTGCAGGAAGAAGATCCGGTCACCCGGCTGGCCGACGGTTCCCACCACGAACCTTTCCGGGGATTCGAACACGTAGCGCCGCATATCTCCGATCGCTCCGTTACCTTGACTCGCTTCGTCGTTCGGTCCTGATCGCTTCGTTCCCCATCAGTATCGGTTCCCCATCAGCCTCGGCTCACCATCAGTATGGCCGCATCGCCATACAGTCCGCCCTCCCCCACCCTCCTGGCTTCAGGACCACCCCGGATTCGGGTCCGCGGGGGTTCAGGTCCGCGGCGGCCCGAAGGGCTCGCAGCAGTGCGCGGGGCAGTCCGCCGGCCAGGGCCCGAGACCGGTCAGCGACCGTCGGGCGCCGCCGGGACGACGCAGCTCCTCGATCAGTTCTCCCACCATCGAGACGAACCGCGGATCCACCCCAACGGTGCCCGCCCGCGTCGCCGGCAGGCCTAGCTCCCGCGCCCGTTCCAGGGCCCCCACGTCGAGGTCGTAGCGGACCTCCATGTGATCGCTGACGAACCCCAGCGGAATGATCACGGCGCTGGCGGCCCCCGCCGCGGCCAGCCGCGCGAGCCGATCGCGCACGTCCGGCTCGAGCCACGGCACGTCCGGCGACCCACTGCGGCTGCAGAAGGCCAGGTCGAAGGGATGACGCACGCCGGTGATGCGTTCGATCCCCTCGGTGATCATCGCTGCGGTAGCCCGCAGCTGGTGAGCGTAGGCGCCCTCGCCACGCCCGCTGGCGCGGGCCTGCGCGAGGGGGAGTGAATGCGCGGTGAAGATCAGATGGGCATCGGGACGCACCTTCGCCGGCAGGTCGGCCAGCGCCGCGACGCCGCGGTCCACCATCGGCTCCACGAACCCCGGATGGTCGAAGAACAGCCGCAGCTTCACCAGCTCGGGCGCACGGTCCCCCACCGCGGCGGCGGCCGCCGCGAGGTCCTCCCGGTACTGCCGGCATCCCGAGTAGGACGAGAAAGCCGAGGTGACGAAGCACGCGGCACGCCGGATGCCGTCGGCGGCCATCTGGGCGACCGTGTCGGTCAGATAGGGCGCCCAGTTCCGGTTCCCCCAGTAGACCGGCAGCCCGGGCAGCTCCGCACGCAACGCGGCGACCAGCGCCCGGTTCTGCTCGTTGAGGGGGCTACGCCCACCGAACAGGTGGTACTGCTCGGCGACGACCGCCAGCCGGGAGGCGGGGATGTCCCGGCCCCTGGTCACGTTGCGGAGGAACGGCAACACGTCGCCGGGCCCCTCGGGACCCCCGAACGAGACGAGCAGCAG
>NZ_CDWWEW010000362.1:3512-5157 GCF_977966315.1 Frankia sp. CeRuru1 | reverse complement strand
CCATCAACACCCCCGAACGCGCCGCCTTCCGGGAGAATCTGGTGAAGGAGGTGATCGGCGATGCCAAGCCGCCGGAGCGGGGCAGTCCCACCCTCGACCTCATGGGCGGCGGCGGAGCCTCCGGCAAGGGCTTCGTCCTCAGGAACCTCGTGGCTGATGGACACATTCGGACCGACAATGCCGTGCGCCTCGATCCCGATGGCATCAAAGAACTCATTCCGGAGTTCGGTGCCATCGCTCAGGCCGGGGATTCCCGAGCCGCTGATGTCGTCCACGAGGAGAGCAGTACGCTGGCAAAGACGGTTCTCGGTGAGGCCATGAACCGCCGACTCAACATCATCTACGACAGCACCCTAGGTAATCCGGATAAGACCATGAAACTGATCGACGACGCGCACGAGAAAGGATATGAAGTACGCCTGTTCGGGGTAAGCGCAGACCCAGAGCTCGCGGTCGAACGCGCCGCAGCCCGCGGCGAGCAGTCCGGGCGATACGTTCCTATCGATCACCAGTTGAAGGCGCACCGCGGCTTCTCTCAGGGCTTCGAAAGCTATGCAGAAAAAGCCGACAGCGCCTTCCTCTTCGATACAAACAGCGAACCCAGGCAGATCGCCGTAAAGGAGCTTAACGGAGAACTTGAGGTTCTCGACCCAGCAGCCTACCAAAGCTTCCAGGCGAAGTCGCGGATCAATCCAGCGGCTACGGGACCGGCAACGCTCTACGGCGGAAATATAGATTTACAAAATTAGAAATTAAATCCGTAAAAGAACACAATAACACCCCAACCCCCTACCATCGCAATCCTGTCGAGATAGGAGAAAAATTATGCCCGAAAAAGAGATCAACGAAAAAACTACCAAGGAAACCGACGAGGAGTTCGAAGCTCGCCGAAAGAAAGAGTTTAACGAAGGAATGAGAAACGCTCGAACCTTCTCCACGGAGACGCTGGCGAAAGCAAAAGAAGACGAACGAAAGGAAGATGAAGAAAGGCGGAAGCGCATCTTCGGCGACAAGAAGCCCACTCTGTATGTCGATCGCTATACCGACCTGTGAGGCTTCGCGGCTGATCCCGGCGGCCCACAGAGCCCGTCGGTATCGGGTGAAGTCAGATCGGCACTGAGATCGTACGCAGAGATCCGGGGACGGCTACCAGAGGGCGTGCTGGTCGCCGGGAGGTGGCTCCGTGCCTTGTGCGCGCCGAAGGCGGCGAGGGTGGCCGGGAGTGGCCGGATGGCGGTGGCCGAGGCCGGCCGGTGGAACCAGCGGGCTGGCGTAGGCGAGCCCATCGGCCTCCGCGGCGGCCATCGCGTCGTAGATCGCGAGGATGCGGGCCTTCGTCCGCTCGAAGCGCTCCGGATCGTTGTTCCGGAAGGCCCGGAAGCTGTCCAGGATGTAGCCGACGTCATCCCGGTCAACGCCGTAGAGGTGGAAGTAGGCGGCATCCAGCTCCGCCCGCAGCTCGAACCGGCGTTCCTCGTCCCAGACGAACGGCGGCCCGGAATCACCCAGGTCCTCGGCGAAGGGCCGCATGTCCCAGGCGGTGTACGTCAGCTCCAGCACCCGCGCCTCGATCCACCGCGCCGGCGCCTCCCCCGCCAGCCACCCCCCCGGCTCGTCATACCGCTCCGGCGGCAGCACGGGAAGC
>NZ_CDWWEW010000362.1:0-3487 GCF_977966315.1 Frankia sp. CeRuru1 | reverse complement strand
CACCCCCCCGGCTCGTCATACCGCTCCGGCGGCAGCACGGGAAGCTGCTTCATGAGAAAGTACTTGAACGAGGTGCCAGCGAATTTCTGTCGGGCACAGTAATCGAGCACGAACATGGAGAAGTTTGCCTGCAGAAGGGCTCCCCGTTCGGATGGCAATGCGAGGAGGAACTTGTCTCCCACGGCGTAACGCGGAATCGCGCCGCTGATCAGGGTCCGTTCGTCGGAGGCGCGGGCGATGTCGCGCCAGCCGAGCAGCCAGCCGCGGTCCCACCGCTCGCCGATCTTCTTCTCGACCTTCTCCTCGGCGACCCAGTAGCGCGGCAACGTGACGAAGTCCGCGTCGGCGTGCTGCTTGGGCGTCGTCCGGGGCAAGGTTCCCTTGTTCAGCTGGGCCTGCGTGGCCCCCTCGTAGGTCGAAAAGCGATGGTCGTAGTGGTGGACCATCTTCGCCTCGATCAGCGGGAGCATGTACTCGGTGTCCGCACCTGACCCTCGCGTGAAGACGTTGCCGACGAGATGCCAACCAGCCTTCTCCAGGTCCTTGCGAGTGTGGAAGTACTTGGAGTCATTAGCCATATCAAGCATGCGCATGAAGGAGACACGCCACGGGTTCGACGGAGGCCCGTCCCGCCAGAGAACCGGGACCCGGCGATAGATGTCGACCACGATCTGGGCGTTCCGGGGCGTATCGAAGACGGGGCAGGTGAGCGTGTTCGGATTCAACAGCTCGATATCACTCGACTCGAGAAGGAAAGAAAGATCCCCGAGATCCATGATTTTGCGAGCACGAAAAGCAAGTTTCAAAGTAGCCGACCGAGTACCACGCCCGGTCACGGTCACCAACGAAAATCGAAACTGGTTGTGGACCGCCGGGAAGATCTTCTCCTCATTCTCGAAGTCGAAGATTGAGGCCAATGAGAATGTTCGCACGAGGTCGCCGAAGAACGGCGCGGTGGTGGCGTCGGTGGCGATGCCGGTGGGCAGCACCAGGCCGGCACGACCGTGCGGGCCGAGGATGGTCCGGGCCGTCTCGGCGAAGACGGCGTAGGTGTTGACGTCGCCGCGGCCGGTGAGCGGGTAGCGGCCCGAGTCCCGCAGCAGTTGCGACCAGCCGGCGGACTCCCGCAGGTGATCCTGGAAGTCGGCGTACAGGGCACGGTCGGAGGCGAACTCGCTCTCCTTCAGCGCGTCGATCAGGTGCTGCCGGGCCGCCTTGTTCGGGGCCTTGGCGATCTTCTCGTCCCGGTGCGCGAAGAACTCCTTCTCCTGGAGCTTCACCCGCTCCCACGGCGGGTTACCCAGGACGCAGGAGAAGCCGCCGCGCCAGCCGGTGCCCGGGTTCGCGTCGGGAGCGTCCGGATCGTCATCCGTGCGGAAGACGTCCGGGAACTCCAGATGCCAATGGAAGAAACGGTACCGGTCCGTGATGTCGTCCAGGAGCTTCGCCAGCTCCGGTGACAGCTTCTTCGAACCAGCCATCAGCGGATACAGGAGCTGATTCGTGATCGCCGGTGGCCCACCCTCAGGCTTCGGCCAGACGAACGCGGCGCACCAGGCGTTGGCGGCCAGCAGGTGGAGGCGGCGCTCGGGCATGGCCTCCAGGGCCTCGTACCGCCGCGCCTGCTCACGGACATCCGACAGGGACAGTGCACGCAGATCGATGATCTCACGCAGCTCCTGCCGACCGCGCAGGTTGGCGAAGTGACTGATGTCGGCGGATTTCCGCGCCTCCAGGAAGACCGCACCCTGATTGTCGGCCAGCAGTGCCCTGACCCGGCTGGCATCATCGTCGCCGAACGCCTTGAAGGCGGCGTCGGGGATTCCCCCGTCCAGCAGCGTCGGGGTCACGCCGAGCAGGGCGTTGCCGACCTTGATGTGATGGTCGAGGTAGGCGAGCGGGCGGTTCGGCTCGACGGACGCCAGCCACAGCGAGAACTTGGTGATCTCGACCGCCAGCGGGTTGATGTCGACCCCGTAGACGCACCGCGCGACGACCTCGGGCAGGATCTTCACAATCTCCGCCCGGGACGGTTCGTCGTCTCCCCGGTCCATGATCGCGTATCTGCGGGCGATCCGGTGCGCGGCGGCGGCGAGGAAATGCCCGGAGCCGCAGGCCGGGTCCACCACGGTGATCCGCAGGAGGTCCGCGGGAATGCCGGAGGCCGCGTACCGGTCGATCACGGGGTCCAGCGCGGTCCTCAGCAGCGAGTCGATGAGCGCGTTCGGGGTGAAATAGGAGCCGGTGGTCTTGCGTTCGTTGCCCGGCGCGTCGACGAGACGGAACCGCCGGGCCGGCAGATCCGGGTCCGGCACCAGTTCCAGCAGCGACTCGTAGACGCTGCCGAGCTCCGCCCCGCCCAGATGGGCGAAGTCGACCCGCTGCCGGCGGCCCCGGTCATCCGTGACATGGCTGAGCAGTTTCACCGCGGCGAGCAGCCGCCGGTTGGGAAGTTCGAGCCGGCGCAGCTCGTCGGGACGGGCGTCGCGGTCGTCCGCACCGGACTCGCCGGACCGGCCCCGCCCGCTCGCCGAGCCACCCGTGAAGTACAGCCCGCCGAGGGCCGGCAGGGCGAGCTCGGGCCGGCCGCCGTCGCTGCCCAGGGCCTCCAGCACCAGGACGAGCCCGCGCCACAGGTCACCATGCTGATCACCACGCCGCCGGGAGGCGATGCGGCGCAGCCGCGCGGTGGAGAAGTAGGAGGCGTACCGCCGCCGGCCCTCGATGATCTGATCCGTGAGGCGCTTGCGGTCGGCCCGCTGCCGCGCCGTCTCGTCCGGTTTCTCCTCGGGAGGCTGGGGATGCAGCACGTCCCGGTCCTCGATGACGAACAGGAAGACCATCTGGTACACGAGCCGGAGCAGTTCGTGGCGGAACTCGTCGGGAGTCAGCCCGCCGTGCTGGCGGCCGGCCGCCAGCATCGCGCGCAGCCCGGGGTTGGCCTCCAGGAAACCGGTGCCCAGCTCCGCCATGGCCCGCACGACGTTGTCCCGCAGCTTGTCCCCGGCGACGATGCCCGCGGCCGCCGCATAGGTGTGCCAGCGTTCCAGCCAGCAGTCCGCCGGGTTCGTCGGCGCCGCGGCCACCCGATCGGGCGCCTCGAACCGCGAGGCGTGCGCGAAGGCGAAGAGCACCTCGAAATCGGAGTACAGCTCGCCGTCGAAAATGGCTTCGAGATCGAACTCCAGGTAGGAGTGGCCGACCAGGGCCGCCGACTCCCGCAGGATCCGCAGCTTCCGGCCGTTGGAAAGGATCCCCCACAGCCGGTCGTCGTGCCGGTTGAGGAACGCCTGCATCATGCGCTGCGGGGCCCGGTCGCTCTTCCCCGGCCCCAGCCGCTGGTCCAGATCGCGGTTCCAGGCGGCGAGGTGGACGGGAACGTGCCGCCACTCGTGGCTGATGGCATCGTCCTCGCCGAGGTGGCGCACGTACGCGACGCGGCCGTAGCCCAACTCGCCCAACAGGACCTGCAACCACAGCTCACGGG
>NZ_CDWWEW010000361.1:0-5138 GCF_977966315.1 Frankia sp. CeRuru1 | reverse complement strand
GGACGCCCGAGTACGCTCGGGCCGATCCCGCCACCCGGTCGGCCGTTGACGAGCTCGCCCGCGGCGCCCGCCGCGACGGTCGGCGGGACGGTCTGCTCGATCGGGACGCGGTGTGGCGGGCGAAGCTGGCCGCGCTGGAACTGCTCTTCGAGGTCTTCCGGCGCGGCGGCGAGCAGGTGGCATCCGCCGAGCCGGCCGGGTCCGACCTGATCGATTTCGCGACCTGGAGCGCGCTCGCTGAGCGGTACGGCCCGGACTGGCGGACCTGGCCGGCGCGTCTCGCTCATCCGGGCGCGCCCGCCGTCGCCGAGGCGAGGGCGGAGCTGGCCGACCGCGTCGCCTTCCACGTGTGGCTCCAGCAGCGCTGCGACCAGCAGCTCGCCGCGGCGCAGGCCGCCGCCCGGGCCGCCGGGATGGCCGCCGGGATCGTGCACGACCTGGCCGTCGGCGTCGATCCGGGCGGTGCGGACGCCTGGGCACTGCAGGACGTTCTCGCCGTCGGCGCGAGCGTGGGGGCCCCACCGGACACCTTCAATCAGCAGGGCCAGGACTGGGGGCTGCCGCCGTGGCGGCCGGATGCCCTGGCCGAGGCCGGGTACGCGCCGTTGCGTCAGATGGTTGCCTCGGTGCTGCGCCGCGGCGGCGGGCTGCGGGTCGACCACATCCTCGGCCTGTTCCGGCTGTGGTGGATTCCGGCTGGGGCGGGCGCCGCTCACGGGACGTACGTGCGTTACGACGCCGAGGCGATGCTCGGCCTGCTCGCGTTGGAGGCCGCCCGCGCCGGCGCCGTCGTCGTCGGGGAGGATCTGGGTACCGTCGAGGCATCGGTGGCGACGACGCTCGCCCGCCTGGACGTGCTGGGTTCGACGGTGCTGTGGTTCGAGCAGGACGCCGAGGGCCGGCCGTCGCCGCCGACGGCGTACCGGGCGGCGACGATGGCCAGCCTCACCACGCACGACCTGCCCACCGCCGCCGGCTACCTCGAGGGCGAGCACGTGCGCACCCGCGCCCGGTTGGGGCTGCTCGGGCGTTCGGAGGAGGCCGAGGCGGCCGGCTGGCGAGCCGAGCGGGACGCGTTGGTCGAGCTGGTGCGATCCGAGGGACTGGTGGATCCGGCGGGCGCAGCGGCGAGCCTCGGCGGACGGGGGAACCCCGGCGGGAGCGGCCGGCCCGAGTTTGACCCCGCCGTCCGGGAGGAGTTCGGCCCCGCCGTTCGGCAGGAGATCGTTTTCGCGCTGTACCGGCTGCTGGTGCGGTCTCCGTGCCGCATCGTGCTCGGGTCGCCGGGTGACGCGCTGGGCGACCGGCATCAGCCGAATCTGCCGGGCACGATCGACGCCTATCCGAACTGGCGGCTCCCGGTGACCGACTCCGCCGGTCGGCCGGTTACGGTGGAACGCCTGCTGACCGATCCGGACGTGCGCCGGCTCGGCGAGCTCCTCGCCCAGGCCCGGGTTGCCCAGGCCCGGGTTGCCCAGATCCGGGGCGCGTCGTCCACCGGTGCGGCACCCCTAGACGAGGACCGTAACCCCATTTCCCGGTAATCTTCGCTGCGTGACTCGACGTCGACCGCGCCAGACCCGATGGCTGCCGTTCGCCGGCACCTCCCGCCCGTGGCCGGGGGCGCACCCCGCGCCGGGGTTGCGATCCAGGATCGCGCCGCGCCGGGTTCTCACCGTTGCTGGCCTTGCGCTGTTCGCGGTGCCGGTGTTCGCGGTGAGCGCCTCGGCCGGGGAGATCGGAACCTTCTACAACCCCGATCCGCTCACGGCCGTGCAGTCATGGGCGATCTACGGCGGCACCATCGTCGGTGGGTTCGTCATCGCGATCCTGCTGGCCGCGTGGTCGAGCCGCAAGAGCGGGCCGGTGCGCTACCGCCCGGGGCAGCCCTGGGAGCACGACGAGATCTGGATCGGCTCCAAGCCGGAGGAGATCGAGGGCGAGCAGGCGAAGACCGCCCTTCCCGGCGCGGGTGGTGCCAGTGGCAACTGGTGAGCCGTTCACCCACGAGCAACTCGACCGGCTGAACCGGGCCCGGGAGCTCGCCGAGACGCATACCGGTATCCACGTCAGCATCCGGATCGGCGCGGTGCGCGGCGACGCCCGGCTCGCCGCCGAGCGGATCCTCGCGAACCTCGTCGACGACGCGGGGCGGGATGCCGCCGTGCTGATCCTCGTCTCGCCCGGGCAGCGGTTCGTGCGGATCGCCACGACCCCGGCCGCCAAGAAGCGGATCGGCGACTCGGCCGCCGGGCTCGCCGCGTTGACGATGGCCTCCAGCTTCGCGCTGGGCGACCTGGTCGGCGGCCTGATCGCCGGTATCCGCCAGCTCGCGGACGCGGCAGGTGGCGCGGGCGGCGCAGCCGCCGGGACCCTCCCCCCGACGCAGCCTTCGTTGGCGGCTAGCCCGACGCCTTGACCCCGCTGGCCCCGGAGGAGCCGGCCCCGGCCGGGTCCTCCGGCCAGGCCGGCTCCGACCGGCGTGATGCGGGTACGGTACGCTATGCCGCCTCGATGTCCTTCTTGCGCGCGGCCAGCGCCCGGACGAGCCCGTCGCGGCCTTCCAGCAGGGCCCGCCGCAGGGGCGGAACCGGGTTGTGCTCGGCCAGGTAGGCGTCGACCTTCGCCACCGTCTCCGGTTCGATCATCGATGCCGGGAACAGCATCTGGGTGATGGTAGAGGCCATGTCGAAGCTGCGGGTCTCCCAGATCCCAGCGATCTCGTCGAAGAAACGGTCCACGTAGGGCCGGGTCAGCTCGAGCTGGTCGGAGATCCAGAAACCGCCCATCGTCGCGGCGGCCAAGTGGTTCGACAGGGTGTCCGAGTCCATGACCGCCGACCAGGCGACCGCCTTCGCCGCCGCGGTCGGCCGTGCCGCCCGCGCGGTCGCCGCTCGCTTCTCGCCGGTGGCGGTGCGGTCGCGGGCGAGCTCCGCGTCGATCTCGGCGTCGGCGTACACGCCCCGCGCGACGAGCTGGGTCAGCAGGGTCCAGCGCAGCTCGGTGTCGAGCACGAGCCCCTCGATGACGTCGGTGCCCTCGAACAGCGCCCGGATCCGCGCCACCTGGTCGGACTCCTCGGCCTGGGCGAAGGAGGTGGTGTAGACGAGCTGCAGGTCGCTGCCGGGGGCCGCGGCGCGCGCCAGCTCCTCGGCGCGTTCCGTCAGCGCGCGCAGCGCGGGCTTCCGGTTTGCCGGGTCACCGTAAGTGTCGATCGTCAGGTCCGCCTTGGCCAGCAGCGACTGCACCACGCCGATGTCGTCCTCGGCGGTCACCCCGGACAGCACGAGCCGGACGTAGTCGCGGGCGGCGAGTTCGGCGTCGCGGGTCATGTCCCAGGCCGCCGCCCAGCACAGCGTCCGGGGCAGTGACTGGGAGATGGCGCCGATCGACTCGACGAGCGTGGCCAGCGACCGCTCGTCGAGGCGCACCTTCGCGTACGTGAGGTCGTCGTCGTTGAGCAGGATCAGATCCGGCTGGCGGGCACCGACAAGCTTGGTGACCTCGGTGAGCTTGCCCGTCACGTCGAGCTCGACCCGTTCCCGCCGGACCAGCGCGCCGGTGGCGTCCCGATCGTAAAGGCCGATCGCGAGCCGGTGCGGGCGCAGCGTGCGCGAGGCGGTCGGCGGCGCCGACGCCGGCTCCTGCACCACGTCGAACGAGGTGAACAGGCCCGAGGAGTCGGTGAAGAAGCGCGGCCGCAGGGTGTTCGCGCCGGTGGTCTCCAGCCAGTCCGCGGACCAAGCGGTCAGGTTCCGCCCGCTGGCGTTCTCCAACTCGTCGAGCAGGTCGCGCAGCGACGTGTTCGCGTACTCGTAGCGGCGGAAGTATGTCCGCAGCCCGGCGAGGAACTCCTCCTGGCCGACCCAGGCCACGAGCTGCTTGAGCACCGAGGCGCCCTTGGCGTAGGTGATGCCGTCGAAGTTCGTCCGCACCGCGTCCATGTCCGGGGCGTCGGCGACGATCGGGTGCGTGGAGGAGAGCTGGTCCTGGCGGTAGGCCCAGCCCTTCTCCGCGTTGGCGAAGGTCGTCCAGCCGTTGGTGAAGCGGGTCGCGTTCACCTGGGCGAGGACTGACATGTAGGTGGCGAACGACTCGTTCAGCCACAGGTCGTCCCACCAGCGCATGGTGACCAGGTCACCGAACCACATGTGCGCCATCTCGTGCAGGATCGTCTCGGCGCGCCGCTCGCGGCGGGCTTCGGTCACCTTCGCCCGGAAGACATACTCCTCCAGGAAGGTCACGCAGCCGGCGTTCTCCATCGCCCCGGCGTTGAACTCGGGCACGAACAACTGGTCGTACTTGCCGAACGGGTACCGGTAGTCGAACACCCGGTGGTAGAAGTCGAACCCAGCCTTGGTGATCTCGAAGAGCTCGGCGGGGTCGAGGAACTCGGCCAGCGATCGGCGGCAGTAGAGGCCCAGGTCGATGCCGTCGTGGTGGTCGCGGACCTCGTGGTACGGGCCGGCGACGAGCGCGGTGATGTACGTCGACATCACCGGGGTGGTCAGGAAGCGGATGGTGCGCACCCCGATTGCGGCCTCCGCCACCGCGGCGACTGCGCTGTTGGAGATCGCCTTCCATTCCGCCGGGACGGTGACCGTGAGGGTGAACGTCGCCTTGAGGTCGGGCTGGTCGAAGCAGGCGTACATCCGGTGCGCGTCGTACGTCTCGAACTGGGTGTAGAGGTAGACGGCCTCGTCCACCGGGTCGACGAAGCGGTGCAGGCCCTCACCGGTGCGGGAGTAGATGCCGTCCGCCACCACCGTGAGCCGGTTCGACTCCGCGAGGTTGTCGAGCCGGATCCGCTCGCCGTCGAACACCGCGGCGGGGTCGAGCGGCGCCCCGTTGAGAACGACCTCGTCGACCTTCGCGGCGGCGAGCTCGATGAACGTCGACGCCCCGGGCTCGACGCAGGTGAAGATGACCGCGGTCGACGTGCGGAAGGTCTCGTGGCCGGTCGTCAGGTCGAGTTCGACGTCATAGGAGGCGACGTTGAGCAGGCGGGCGCGCTCGCGCGCCTCGTTGCGGGTGAGGTTGTTGGGCACCCGGTTCCTTTCGGACGGCACGGACTTGCAGGACTGCGACACGGTCATCACCGTGTTCCCAGTCTCCCACGCCGATGAGGAGAACGGTCG
>NZ_CDWWEW010000360.1:0-5174 GCF_977966315.1 Frankia sp. CeRuru1 | reverse complement strand
CCCCCGCCGGAGATTCCCCGGCCACCGGTTCCCCCGCCCCTGGACCACCTCCGGGCGGACGACCGTCCCCCGAACGAGGCACGGGCCCAGGATGAGACGCGGACCACGACGTCCGACGGCAGCCCGGGGACGGTCCGCGGCGGGCGTGACGATATCCCGGTCCTGCTGCTCCACGGGATCGCCGGCACCACGGCGGGCTGGGCCGCGGTGGCTCCGGAGCTCGCCGCGTCCCGCCGTGTGATCACCTACGACCAGCGAGGGCATGGCGCGAGTGGCTGGGCCACGACGGGCCGGGCGGGTTACAGCTTTGATCAGCTGGTGGCGGACCTCGCGACGGTGGTCGACGTGCTCGGGCTGCCCGCCGTCCACCTGATCGGCCACTCGATGGGCGGGGTGGTGGCGCTGCGCTACACGCTCGACCATCCGGGACGGGTGCGGTCCCTGGTTCTCGCTGACACCGCCGCCGCTCCCGCCACGGGCACGGGCGGGATTACGAAGCGGGTCGTGTCCGTCCTGCTGGCGGGGGCTGCGGCGATCGCAACGGCCGTCCACGCCGGCCGGAACCGCGCGGTGGCGGGGCTCGGCCAGATGGATCCGAACGCGATCGTCGCGCTCTGGCGGGACCTGAGCAGCTATCCGTCCCTCACGGAACGGTTGGGCGAGATCGGCGCCCCGACCACCGTCATCGTTGGTGAACGGGACTTCAGTCTTCGTGACGCCGCCGAGACGCTCGCCCGATCCGTGCCGGACGCCCATCTCGCGGTGATCGCCGGTGCCGACCACAATCCACACGCAAGCCGCCCGATCGCCTGGCTGACCGCCGTGGAGGATCATCTCACCCGCGCCGACCAGATATCCACCGATCTCATTCGCTGATGTCACCCAGCGTCCTATCCCCGAGGAGGCTGTCACCACCCCGTCCGGCCCAAACCTGCTGTACACCGCCCAGCACACCGTGATGAACCACCGCATCCTGGTCAATGCGGAGATCGGCCCGCATCACCGCGCGGGCGACAGCGCGGACCACCTCGGTCGGCGGCTCACCCTGATTGATGCCGACCCGGTCATAACGTCACTTGATGCACCACGTTCCCGCTCGCTGTCGCCGCTCTCCAGATGACGGCGGCCCGTCCCGCAGGATCACATCACTCACGAGCAGGGCAAGAAGCGAATCACGCACACCCGCACCGGCCCGACTGATGCGGTCATGAACCGCGGACTGGCCATCCCAGACACTGAGAATTCCTGCGATTCTCTCCTGTATCGACCGTGGTGGTAGGAGGAGCGGCATCGCTCGCATGGTCCCGGAGTTCAGCGTGGGTACCGCCGACCCGCTGGCGTTACGGAGGGTCCAACCACGAACCACGGGATGCCCAAGGTAATAGAGGAGATACCGAGATTCGATCGCCTGGTACGGGCGGAGGCGAAGACATGCCGTCCCGAATAGCCAGCCGCGATGATCATCGGTGATCGGCGCCTGGCAGCCGAAAGGATCATGTCATGAAAAATCAACCGCGTCACCGGGATTATCACCGCCCGACGACGACCGGGGCGGTGGGTACCGCGTGGTGAACCGGGCTGGGCTGGGCTGGGCCGGCGCCGCGGACGTCGGCCCGGGCACCGGCCGCGCCGGCATGGGATGATCTCGCCGTCCACCCGGCTGGAAACGGTGAGGGGAGCAGGTTGACGGCGGTATTCCTGAAGATCGCGATCGGGCTCGCGACCAGCGTCCTCAGCGGTGGATCGGTCCGGCTCTGGCAGCGGGCGAAGAACATTCGTGCCCTGCGTCGCGAGGCGGAGTTCTTCGGCCTGGAGGCCGGCGGCACATGCCTCGTTATCATGAACAACACGTGGGACGCGCCCGGAAGTGTCAGCCGTCACGACGTCCATGCGATGATCGAGGTCGCCACGCTCGCCGGCGAGCTCGGCTGCCCGATCTCCGTGCACTCGTGCGACGAGTTCTACGACATCAACGGCGACCGCACGGAGTTCTGCCTCGGCGGCCCCGAGTCGAACCCTCGCACCGGCGGCCACCTGGCCACGCACCTGCCGGGCGTCGCCGTCCGTCCCATCGCACCGGGCCAACCCGATTCCGGGGCCTTCGTTGTCGGCGAGCGGAGTTTCCTTCTGGAGAAAGGCCGCCGAGAACACGCGCTCGTCGCCAGGTTCACGCCTCCCGGTTCAACCAGGCCGGTCATCCTCATCTGCGGCCAGACCGCGGTCACCAACCGGGCTGCGGTATACGGGGCGGGGTCAAGCAGAAATACCGTGACCTGGCGAGAACCATCGCCTCCGTCGATCGATTCTGCATCATTTTCAAAATAGAATTGAGCAGTACCTACGGCTATCAGGCGGTGAGGCTGGATAGCGACGTGACCGTTGCCGCATTCACCGATCACTGATGCGATCAAGGCCGTCGCGGTCGCGCGGGTGCCGGCGAGACAGATGCCGGAAAGATCGGGGGACATAGTCACGCTCCGCGGGCCGAAAAGCGTGCCAACGTCCCCCGAAGTCCCGGCGAGGATCATGGCCGGCTTGTCGAGGAACTGCTCGGCGAAAGCACCTGGATACCCGCGCTCCTGATCGCGGCGGCGACGGTCCGCCCGCGGACCCGGTCGGGCCATGCCGGCCGACCGGTTGACTTCGAGTGCGCTCCCACCGCTATGGTCGGCGTGGGGCTGGTTTCCTCCCTCGTCCGCAGGTGGGGGATTCCCGGACCTCGCGGGCCGGGTTCCTGCTTCTTTTCCCGACGGGAGGTTCCAACGGATGCGTCACCGACTACCGTCGGTTCGGTCTCCCTCCATCTCCACAGGATCTCCACAGGCGAGCACGGCTCGTCTTCTATCCGGTCTGATGCGAAAGGGGGTGAGCGGCGTTTCCTCCTCCGCGTGAACGCGGAGGTCTCCACGCCGCACATACCATGAAGTACCGCAAACTCGCCCGGACCGGCGTCGAGGTCAGCACCCAGTGTCTCGGCGCCATGATGTTCGGCGCGTCCGGCAACACCGACCACGACGAATGCGAACGCATCATCCATCGGGCCCTCGACGCCGGCATCAACTTCATCGACACCGCCGACATCTACTCTCAGGGTGAGAGCGAGGAGATCGTCGGCCGGGCCATCAAGACCCGCCGCGACGACATCGTCCTTGCCACGAAGTGCTTCAGCCCCATGGGCGACGAGCGCAACTCCCACGGCGGCTCGCGGCGCTGGATCATCCGCGCCGTTGAGGATAGCCTGCGCCGCCTCGGCACCGACTACATCGACCTCTACCAGGTCCACCGCCACGACTGGGACACCGACCTCGAGGACACCCTCGGCGCCCTGTCCGACCTCGTCCACGCCGGCAAGGTCCGCTACCTCGGCTCTTCCTCCTTCCCCGCCGACTGGATCGTCGAGGCCCAGTGGGCCGCCCGGCGCCGTAACAGCGAACGGTTCGTCTGCGAACAGCCCCAGTACTCCATCTTCGCCCGCTCCATCGAAGAAGCCGTCCTGCCCGCCGCCCAACGCCACACCATCGGCATCATCCCCTGGAGCCCGCTAGCCGGCGGCTGGCTCACCGGCAAGTACCGGCGCGGCGAGCAGGCTCCGGCCGGATCGCGCTACTCGCCCCAGGGCTTGCTCGGCCGCCGCCAGAGTCAGGCACTCTCCGAGGACCCGAACGCGCCCGCCCGCTTCACCGCGCTGGAGGAGCTGACCACCGTCGCCGAGCAGGCCGGCGTGTCCCTCACTCACCTCGCGCTGGCCTTCGTCGACAGCCACCCCGCCGTCACCTCGGCCATCATCGGGCCCAAGACGCTCGCTCAGCTCGACGACGTCCTCCCGGCGGCCGAGATCACCCTCGACCAGGCGACGCTCGACGCGATCGACGAGATCGTCACCCCCGGCACCGACATCGCCGGTACCAGCCACTACAGCGGTAACCCGGCACTGCAGCCGGCATCCCGCCGCCGGACGGCCCACTGACGGACGGACCGCTGACGGACGGACCGCTGACGAACCACTGACGGCCCACTGACGAACCACTGACGGATGGACCCACCGGCGTCAGCGTTCCGTCAGTGGGCCGTCGCCACGACGCCTAGGCGGTCACCGCCGTCCCCCCAGGGTGGCCAAAGTGTCAGTGGTAGCCGGCATGCTGATCCCATGACGGACAACGCTGATCCCATGACGGACAGACGAGAACCTCCCACCCCCGCGATCGTCTCCGACGGGCTCGTCAAGCGCTACGGCGAGACGACGGCGCTGGCGGGCGTCGACCTGACGGTGCCGGCCGGCACCGTCTTCGGTCTGCTGGGCCCGAACGGCGCGGGCAAGACCACGATCGTGCGGATCCTCGCGACCCTGGTGCGCCCGGATGCCGGCACCGCCCTCGTCGGCGGCTACGACGTGCTGCACGACAGTCACCGTGTGCGCCAGCTCATTGGGCTGACCGGCCAGTACGCCTCCGTCGACGAGATGCTCACCGGCACCGAGAACCTCGTGATGATCGGCCGGCTGCTCGGCCTGCCGCGGTCCGCAGCCAAGGCGCGGGCCCGGGAGCTGCTCGCTGACTTCCGTCTGGACGACGCGGCGAACCGCTCTGCGAAGACCTACTCCGGTGGCATGCGCCGGCGACTCGACCTGGCCGCGAGCCTGGTGGGGCGCCCGCGCCTGCTGTTCCTCGACGAGCCGACGACCGGCTTGGATCCGCGCAGCCGCAACGAGATGTGGGACATCGTCCGCGACCTCGTGGGCGGCCAGGGCGTCACGGTGCTGCTCACCACCCAGTATCTGGAGGAAGCCGACCAGCTCGCGGACGAGATCGCGGTCGTCGACCACGGCCGGGTCATCGCGCAGGGCACGCCGGACCAGCTGAAGAACCGGGCCGGCGGCCAGACCCTCGAGGTCCGCCCGCTCGACGCCGCAGACGTGGCGCTGGTGGCAACCACCGTCGCGGAGGTGGTCGGCGCGGCCCCGGCGGTGGCGGGCACGCTCGTCAGCGTCCGGGTCACCGACCCCGCCGTGCTGCCCGCGGTCGTCCGTCGGCTCGACGACGCCGGGGTGAGGGTGGGCGAGCTGGCCATGCGCGGCTCCAGCCTCGACGAGGTCTTCCTGTCCCTGACCGGCCACCCGGCCACCGCCTCCGGCCAGGCCGCCACCACAACCGACACGGCCGCGAAGATCCCCGCGG
>NZ_CDWWEW010000359.1:0-5228 GCF_977966315.1 Frankia sp. CeRuru1 | reverse complement strand
GGGACCGGGCCGCGTTGTTTGGCGTCCCCGTCGACCCCACGGGCGATCCGGCCGGCGGGCCGCGGGTCCTCGTCGCCCGGGACGACGCCGATCTGGAGCGGTTCGCCCTGCTCGATCCGGATCGGGCGGTCGTCGTCTGGAACGTGGGCGGGCGCAGCGAGCTCGCGCTGGTCGATCTGCCCACCGGACGGTCACTGACGCTGCCGCCGCTTCCCCGCGACGTCGTCACCGGCGTGCTCGTCCGGCCCGGGGGCCGGGAGCTCGTGCTTGCCCTGGATGGTGCTACCAGGCCGGGGGAGATCTGGACCTGGGATCTCACCGCGCCATCCGCCGGCTACCGTCGGCTGATCTCGCACGCTCCCGTCGAGGCGGTGACTATCCCGGGACCGCGGGTTGTCCTGAATATCGACGTCGACGGTCCGGGATTCGACAGCCCGGAGCCCGCCGGGCCACCCGGGCCACCCGCGCCATCCGCGCCATCCGCGCCGGCGCGCGTACCCGGGATCCCCGGGCCCCGCACCGGTGACCACCCGCGGCTGGTCCGTCCGGTGCCGTGCGCCCTGCCGGCCCACGACGGCCGGGAACTGTCCGGTTGGTGGTACCGCCCGCACGGCCCGCGAGGACCGGTCCCGACCCTGCTCCACCTGCACGGCGGCCCGGAGGCGCAGGAGCGTCCCGTCTACAACCCGCTGTTCCAGGCCGTGCTCGCCCGGGGGATCGCGGTGTTCGCGCCGAACGTGCGCGGCTCCACCGGATTCGGCCGGTCGTTCGAGGAGGCGGACCACACCCATCGTCGGTTCAGTGGCATCGCCGACGTCCGCAGCTGCGTGACGCATCTGGTCGCGACGGGCCTGGCCGACCCGGACCGGATCGGCGTCGCCGGCCGCTCCTACGGCGGCTATCTGACGCTGGCGGCGATGGTCCACTTCCCGGAGCTGTTCCGGGTCGGGGTGGACGTCTGCGGGATGGTTGATCTGGAGAGTTTCTATCAGTACACCGAGCCGTGGATCGCCGCGTCCGCGGTCACCAAGTACGGTGATCCACGCACCGAGCCGGCGTTGCTGCGGGCGCTGTCCCCGCTGCACCGGATGAGCGCCCTCGCCGCGCCGCTGCTCGTCGTGCACGGGGAGAACGACACCAACGTCCCGGTGATCGAGGCGGAGCAGACGGTCGCCGCGGCCCTCGCTCGCGGCGTCGACTGCCGTTACCTGCTCTTTCCCGGCGAGGGGCACGAGATCGCGGATCTGCGCCACCGCAGGTCGTTCGTCCGAGCCGTCGTCGACTGGCTGACCCCCCGGCTGCTGGCCCTCTGACTCCCCCACCCCCGACCGCCGGACGGCTGACGGCCGGGGGGAGGGACTGCGGAGGGATCTCAGAGCCGGCGGGTGAAGTGGAAGGCCGCGATCGTGAAGCCGGTCCGCAGGTAGAGCCGGTGCGCCTCGTAGCGGTGGGTGCCGGCGTCGAGATGGATATGTTCGCAGCCGAGCCGGCGCGCCTCCCGTTCACTCCAGGCGAGCAGCCGGGTGGCGTGCCCCCGCCCCCGCGCCGCCAGGATCGTGGACAGGTCGTCGATGACCAGATGCCGCCCGTAGGCGAGCGAGGTCACCTGCCGGAATCCGACCGCCGCGACCACCCGTCCCAGCTCCCCGTCCCACGACGCGACCAGGCGGTATCCCTCGGGGCGCTGGACCTCGTTGACGAGCTTGACGAACCCGGTGGAGGTCAGATGCGGCCGAAGCTGCCGCATGGGGTCGAACGCCAGCCAGGTACGATCCGCCTCCAGCTCCTCGATCTTCACATACCGTATTCTTGCAGCTTCACCAGGTGAGCCGATGTCCCCGGACGGGTGGAGCGCTCAGAACCAGCCGCGGCGGCGGCCCAGGTGCTCCAGCTGCTGGTGGAGCAGCCCGGCGAGCTGGTGCCGGTCGGTGTCGTGGTGGCCAAGCCGGAACCGGCTGAGCTCGTCGCCGCCGGAGGACAGCAGCCCGCCGCGGCGGTCGGCCTCCAGGACGACGTCCACCCCGGAGCCGTCGACGAGGAAGGTGACTTCCAGTTCGGAGATGCGCCGGGCGTACTCGCCCGACGGCTTCAGCTCGATCTCCTGGTAGAAGGGCAGGTCGGAGCCGTGTAGGCGGCCCTTCTCGACGTCGGCGGACCTGAAGTGGAAGCCGAGGTCACCGAGGGAGGTGAGCACCGCCTCCTGGACGGGCAGCGGGTGCACGTTCACCGCGTCGAGGTCACCCGGGTCCACCGCCCCGGGGATGGCCAGCTTGGTCCGCACCCCGATCTTCATCCCGTGCAGGTGCCACCCGCCGATGTCGGTGATCGGGGTCTGCCACGGCACGGGCAGCTCGAAGCGGCCGCTGATCTGCTGCTCCGGGTGGATAGTGAAGTCGCCGCCGATCTGCTGGGTACCGAAGGTGATCTGCTCGTGCCAGGTCGAGTCGTCGGTCTCGACCTCGACGGTCGCCTCGAGCGTGACGAGGACCTTCTCGATCTTCTGCTCGACCTTGCCGCCGGTAACGGTGGTCAGACCGGTCACGACCTGGCCCGGCAGGGTCTCCGGACGGTCCAGCACGGTCTCGACCTCGGCCCCGCCCACGCCGAGCCGCGACATGAACCGCTTCATCCCCATGGGTGCCCGTCCTCTTCCATTCCCATTCTCGTGTGTGCGTAGGACACGTTCTCACATCCGCAGGACGACCGGACCGCCGGAACCGCTCCCGGGTCGGCAGGGTGACAGCGGGCGGGGCGCGTCAACGGGCCGGTGGCGCGGATGGGGTACGGCGTCCGGCTTCGGGGCGAACCGGTACCATTCCGCTTCGTGACCTGCATCGTCGGGGTACAGCAGGACGGCCGGGTCGTGATCGGTGGGGACAGCGCCGGTGTCGCCGGCTGGTCTATCACTGTCCGTGCGGATACCAAGGTATTTCGTAACAGTGAGTTCATTATGGGGTTCACTGATTCGTTCCGGATGGGCCAGCTGCTCCGCTACAGCCTCGTGCCCCCGGTCCCGCAGGACTGGGATCTCGATCGGTTCATGGCGACGGACTTCATCGCGGTGGTCCGGGACTGCCTGCGCGACGGCGGCTTCGCCCGCAACGACTCCGGCAATGAGAGCGGCGGGCTGTTCCTGGTCGGCGTCCGCGGACACCTCTACCGCATCGACTCGGACTACCAGATCGGCCGCAGCGTGGACGACTACTACGCGGTCGGCAGCGGCGACGAGTACGCCTGCGGCTCGCTGCACAGCACCCGGGGCCTCGACCCGAAACAGCGGGTCCGGATGGCGCTGGAGGCCGCGGCCCACCACTCGACCGGGGTGTGCCCGCCGTTCCACATCATCTCCTCCGACGACATCTCCTCCGACGACGTGACCACCTACGACGCCCCGGACTGACCGGACGCCCCGGACTGGCCGGACAGCGGTCAGCGGTGGAGCCGTTCCGCGGCCAGTGCGGCGAAGGCCGACGTGCCGGCGAGCGGTTCGAAGCGTTGCGCGGCGGCGGTCAACGTGCCGTATTCGTCCTCGGTGAGCGTGATGTCGGCCGCGGCGGCGTTGCTCTCCACCTGGGCGACGCTGGACGCCCCCGGGATCGCGACGACCGACGGATGATGGATCGCCCAGGCCAGCGCGATCTGGGCGGGGGTGGCGTCGTGCGTGGCGGCGACCTCGCGTAGGACGTCGAGCAGCGGGGTGGCGCGGGCCAGGTTCTCGGTGAGGAACAGCGGGTTTATCGCGCGGATCCGCCCGGTCGGGCGGTTCGTGACGTCGTAGCGGCCCGAGAGCAGCCCCTGGCTCAGCGGGCTCCAGGCGATCACGACCCGGGACTCCCGGGCGGCGAACGCCAGCAGCTCCTCGCCCCGCCTGCGCCGAACCAGGCTGTACTCGACCTGGTTGGACAGGATGGGCGCGCCGAGCGCCGCCTCGGCGTCCTGCCAGCGGGTCAGCGAGTAGTTGCTGACCCCGACGTCCCCGACGAGGCCGATGGTGCGCAGCGCCGCCATCCCGCGCATCGTCTGGCCGTCCCTGATCACCGGATTGGGCTGGTGGACCTGGTACAGGTCGATGCGGTGCACCCCGAGCCGGTTCGCGCTCGCGACCGCCCGCTGCTCGACGATCGGAGCCAGCGGGAGCACGGGGAACACCTTCGTCGCCACATACGCCCGGTCCAGCGCGTCCGGGATCCCGGCCAGCGCCGAGCCGAGGATGCGTTCGCTGCGCCCCATCCCGTAGATCTCGGCGGAGTCGAACAGCGTCACCCCGAGTTCGAGGGCCCGGCGCACGATGCGCCCGGCCTCGGTGTCGGCGTAGCTCGCCCCGTACCCCCACTCCCTGGACCCGAACTGCCAGGTTCCGAGGCCGATCTTGGATATCTTCTTACTGGTGGCTGTCGTGATGCCCTCGACGTAGCGCATCTGTCCAGTGAACGCCCGACCGTGCCGGAGCGCGAGAGGAGCGTCACCGGTAGCCGCTCCGATGCCGGTGTCGTCGGGGGATCGTCTTGTCCGCGAATCGTCTTGTCCGGGGATCGACAGCGTTCCCGGCGCCGACGTGTTCGGCTGTACCCTCCGGCAGCTGCTAGTTTGCCGGCAATCCGGTTCGTGTGGATGCGGGCGGGTGCCGGCTGGCCGGTTGGGCACGGTAATGCCGGTAGGTAATGGTTGTGCCGGTCCGTCACGGAACGCCAGGTGGAGGGAGCGTGTTGGTCACCCAGTTCAGTCGAGGGCAGAAGGCGCAGCTGTCGACGATCACCCCGGGCACCGACCTGTACGTCGGGATCCAGATCAATGCGCCGGGGGAGTGGGACATCTCCTGCTTCGGCCTGGACGGCGCCGATCGCCTCACCGACGACCGCTACTTCGTCTTCTTCAACCAGCCGGCGTCGCCGGAGAAGTCCATCCAGCTCCTCGGGCCGCAGGCCGGCGACAGTCAGGCGTTCCGGGTCACCCTCGACCAGGTGCCCGCCTCGATCGGCCGGCTGTCGTTCTGCGCCGCCCTCGACGGTGCCGGTAGCGCCTCGGCGATCTCGTCGGGGTACCTGCGGATCGTCGTCGCGGGAACCGAGGTGCTGCGCTACTCCTTCACCGGCGCCGACTTCACCAGCGAGCGCGCCGTGATGATCGCCGACATCTACCGCAAGGGCGTGTGGCGGATCGCCGCCGTGGGCCAGGGGTTCCAGGGGGGACTGGCCGAGCTCATCCGCTCTTACGGCGGTGAGGTCGCC
>NZ_CDWWEW010000358.1:0-5238 GCF_977966315.1 Frankia sp. CeRuru1 | reverse complement strand
ACGTTCATGGACATCGCGCTGGCGATGACGACCCACGAGTTCGGGTTCGACGAAGTCGAATGCGCCTTCAGGTTGAAGAAAACCAAGGAGGAAGGCATTATCAAACTCCTCGTTCGTTTCGCGTAGCCCGCAGCGTGACACGACGGCAAGTAACGCCAGCAAAACCGGGAGGGCCGAGCACTGCCTCACCGGCGTAGGACGGGGACGGCGTAGTCCCCACGGCACGTCCGGCCCTCCTCATACCGCCCGCACCCGCAGCACATACGGCGGGCCGCCTCGGAAACGGCCCCTTCAGGAGGATGATCCCGATGACCACCAGCACCGACAGCGCCACCGTCGCCACCCACTCACAGCCGTTACCGAACGAGACCGAGACATTACCCGCTCCGCCGCCTCTCAGCCCGCTGCGCGGCAACCCGGGCGTGATCGGTATCCCCACCTTCATCGCCGGGGCCGTCGGCCTCGGGCTGGTCGACACCGGGTGGCTTCCGCCCGCCGCGGGCGGCGCCGCCATACCCGTCATCATGACTGCCACCACCGTCGGTCTCCTGATCTCCGCGATCTGGGCGGCGGCGCTCGGGCAGAACGCCGCGGCCAGCCTGTTCGGGGTGTTCTTCGGGTTCTACGGCAGCTACGCCGCGTTCGTCCTCGGTCTCGGCCACAACTGGTACAACATCCCCGCCGATCAGGTCACCAGGAGCACCGAGCTGTGGCTGATCAGCTGGCTGGTCACCATCGTCCTGTTCACCGTGGCCACCCTGCGGTTGCCCAGCAGCTACACCCTGCTGCTCGGGCTCGTCGACGTCGCGCTGGTGTTGCTACTGCTCGGCACCATCTACGCCAACACCGCCCTCACGCACGCCGGCGGCTACGTCGTGTTCGCCTTCATCGCGGTCGCGGTCTACCTGTACCTCGATATCATGTCCACCGAGACCGGCGGGAAGGGCCTGCCGCTCGGCAAGCCGATCATCTCCGGATAGCATGCCGCGCTACGATTGCCATAGATGGCCGAGCTGGCGCGTATTGATGAAAATTTCTTACATCTACCGTCAGATACCGATGATTCCATCCCCGAGCCAATAACCATAACGCTTTAACACCTTAACGCCAAAGAGAGCAAGGAATAAGAGACAAGGATCAATTTCGCCTAGACGGCCAGGTGGCGCTGGCCGCTGGTGGCGCCCGCGGCATCGACGCCGAGTCTGCTCGGCTTCTCGCAGCTGCGGGCGCCATCGTGTGGGAACCGACATGGCGGAGTCGTTCTTCCGCGAGAACCCAGGCAAGGTCAACACTACAAGTACATAAGCCGGGTCCTCGGCTCGGGACGTCACCACCCAGCGGGATGGAGGGGCGGACATCATCGCTACCCGCCTGACGCGCACCGATACTGATCTGATCATCGAGGTCTGGGATTCCAGCGCAGCCGCACCCATCCGGCAAGACCCGGCTCTCGACGCCGAGGGCGGACGCGGCCTGTTGCTGGTGTCGGCCCTGAGCACCCGATGGGCCTACTACCGACCTTCGACCGGCGGCAAGGTGGTCTGGTGCAGCCTGCCGCTGTTGGCGAGGACCAAGGTTGCAGTCGGGGACGCCGAGCCGTTGCCCTCTCGCCAGAGATCGACCGCACCCACCCTGATCGTCCACGGCACGAAGGACACCTTCATCTCTGTGGATGCCTCGCGGGCGGCTGTCGGCCGCTTCCGGGTGGAGCCCAGGCTAGTGGAGATCGAGCGGGCGCAGCACGGATTCGCGGTGCACGACGATCCCGCCTACGCCGATCCCCAGAGCCAGGAATGGCAGGCGTTCGTGATCAAAACGGTGGCCGAGTGGCCCACTGCCGCGTGGCTCACTAAAGACTGATCGCTTGGGAGCTACGCCCCCATCGCTGCCCGCAGCTCTCGCGGACCGCTCCGGCCCTGCCACGGCGTAAGGATCTCCACGACCCGTGGAGCACCGGCATCGTCGGCGGCAGCACACCCAGGGACGTCTAGGTAGGGCACCCCGTCGTGTGTGGCCCAAGGTGACCCGAAGTGCCCCTACCTACCGTGGCGCACCGGCCGCAGCGGGACTACGGCAACGATGATGCACAATTGATGCATCCGCGGGACGCGAAGGGATTGAGTTGATGGCTCGGAAGTAGCTGTTCACGTCGGTTGCGCGGCCGTCTTGTGGATCTTGCTAGGTGATCGTGTGGCGTTCGGGGGCTGGTGGGTGATGATCGGATAGCGTCCCGGGTGTGGAGTCAACGGGCCGTCCAACGTACGAGGAACTCGTGCGTCTGCTCGCGGACCGGGACGCCACGATCGCCGGGCAGGCACGGCTGATCGAGCGGCTGGTCGGGCAGGTCGAGCAGTTGTCCGACAGGGTCGCCGAGCTGGACCGTCGGCTCGGCCAGGACAGCTCGAACTCATCGCGGCCGTCGCCGTCGGACAGCCCGTACGCGAAGAAGAAAGCCAGGCCCCGGTCGTCGCGGGCCTCGACGGGCCGGCCGAAGGGCAAGCAGCCCGGCGCGGCGGGGACGACCCGCGCGATGGTCGATGACCCGGACGAGATCCACACGATCGACCCGTCGTTATGCGGGGACTGCGGATTCCCGCTGGCCGGGGCGCCGCGGGCCACGACGCGGCGCCACCAGATCGTCGAACCGCCGCCGCCTGTGCCGCGCCCGTATGTCGTCGAGTACCGGGTCGTGACGCGGCGCTGCCCGTGCTGCGCGGCGCCGACCGAGGGGGCGGCGCCGGTCGGGCTGGCGGGTCGGCTGGTCTTCGGCCCGCGGATGCTCGCGCGGGCGGCGTGGTTGCTGTGCGGCCACTATCTCCCGGTCCGCCGGGCCGCGGCGATCCTGTCGGTGATGGTCGGTGCGACGGTCTCGGCGGGCTGGACCGGCGGCGTGCGCGCCCGCGCCGCCCGTCTGCTGGAGGACGCCTTCCTCCCGCACGTGCGCGCGCTGATCGCCGCCGCGCCGGTCGCGCACGCCGACGAGACGACCGCCCGCGCCGACGGCGCGCTGCGCTACGTCCACGTCGCCGCCACCGACTACCTGACCGTGCCGCACACCGGTGACCGGACCGCCGAGGCGATCGACGCCGGCGGGATCTGGCCGACGTTCACCGGCGTGCTGGTCCGGGACGGCTACGCCGGCTACACCCACCTGACCCAGGCGCTGCACGCGTGGTGCGGTGCTCACACGTTGCGTGACCTGCGGTCCATCCACGACGGCGACCCCGACGGGCAGCTGTGGGCCGAGGCGATGGCGACGACGCTGCTCGACGCCCACCACGCCGCGTGCGACGCCCGCGCCGCCGGGCACAGCGCGCTCGCGCCCGAGGCCGTCGCCCTCATCCGCAACCACTACCGCGGCGCGCTCGCCCGCGGTGAGGCCGACAACCACGGCGACCTGTCCTCCCTCGCCCACGACGCCCGCACGCTGATCCGCCGGATGCGCCGCGAGCAGGACATGATCCTCCGGTTCGTCGTCGACCTGACCGTGCCGTTTTCCAACAATCAGGCGGAGCGCGACGTCAGGCCGGTCAAGGTTCAGCAACGAACCTCCGGCGGGTGCTGGCGGACCCTGGCCGGCCTCGTCGACTTCGCCGTCGTGCAGTCCTACCTGTCGACCGCCACCAAGTGGGGACTGAACACCCTCGACGTCCTCGAACGCCTCTTCACAACTGGTCCCTGGCTACCGCCCGCCGCCGAACCCGGCTGACGCGGCCAGCCTGCCATACCGCCACCACGAACCCCGTGCGCGTCGCGCACGGGGCTCTCCACCCTGCCCTGACGCAGATAAGCGTCAAACGCACCTCCTACCACCCGAGCTGAACAGCTACGCAATTCCAGGATCTTCGCCGCTTCCATGGCCTTCGCCCTGATCCAGAAGGGCTCGGCACTCCCTTGTCCCGTTCAAAGAACGGGCTGAGTAACGACGCCGCAGGCTTCGCGTGATGCTACGGACCGCACTGTCGCTCCCCCTCGCAGGGCCTTTGACGCTGGGCTTCGACCCCGCCCGTTTCCAGACGAAGCCGCCAGCCTGCTACCGGGCCTCCTGGCAGCTACCCGGACCGGACTTCCACCGGCAAGCGACGACGAGCTTACGACAGGTAGATCAGCCGTCTACACGGCGTCACCTCCAGTCTGCTGGGCGCACTGGAATACCTCAGTGTGGAGCGGCCGGATAGGAAGCAGAAGCTCATCGGGGCGCGGGGAGCCGGCGCAGTCACGGACTTTCTGACCTATGCCACAGCCTCGGCCGAGGAACAATGGAAAGGCATCGAGGACCGGATACCGGCCGCCCTCGCCGCTGTCGATGGTGGCAACACGCCTCAGTCTGACGAGCACCAAGCTACCATTATCGGTATCATGGCGCTCTCGACTTTCGCAGTTTTCCATGATCGAAAGTCGTGGTCGGTAATCGGTAACCTGTCTACCCGATAGGCCCTGGGTCGCTGTTTGTGACGTGTCCGCCGGTGGGATCGACCGGCGCGGCGAGGGAGTGAAAACCCAGCTCGGAGGGCTGGTGAGGGGAGCATCGGCGCTTCCTTGACCAACTCGAAAGAGTGGACGCCGATGCTCCCGGATGTCACGATACCGGTTTCTCTCGCACTGTTGCTGGACGGTTTCCGGCCGTGTTTCACCGCGCCGACGTTCCGGGTGTTCCGAGCCCTGGTCGTCGGGATGCTCGCCGCGACCGGGCGGCGGACCGTGTGCGGGATGCTCGTCGGTGCCGGCCTGTCGACGGTGTGGCCCCACGACCGGGCGCACCGGTTCTTCGCCGCCGCCCGCTGGTCGCCCGACCAGGTCGGCCTGGTCCTGGCCCGGATCGTCGTCGAGAAGCTCGCCCTGACCGGGCCGCTGACCGTCGCCCTCGACGACACCCTGTTCCACCGGACCGGCAGGAAGGTGTGGTCCGCGGGCTGGTTCCACGACGGCTCCGCGAAAGGCCCCCACCAGGTCGGATTCGGCAACAACTGGGGGTGTCGTCGGCCTCGTCGTGCCCGCCCCGCTGCTGGGCCGGCCTGTCTGCCTGCCCGTGCTCGCCCGCCTCGTCCGCAAGGACACCACCTCGGCCTCCCGGCTGTGGCTCGCCGCCCGCGCCGTCGAACAGCTCGCCGCCGCCTTCCCCGGCCGGACGATCCACGTCGTCGCGGACGCCGCCTACGCCGGCGACGAACTGAAAACCCTGCCCACGACCGTGACCTGGACGACCAGGCTCCGCAAGGACGCGGCCCTGTTCACCCC
>NZ_CDWWEW010000357.1:0-5280 GCF_977966315.1 Frankia sp. CeRuru1 | reverse complement strand
GTCTGGATCTGGGAGGGTGTCGTGCCCTACCTCACCCGGGGCCAAGTCGCCGCCACGACCCGGGTCGTCGCGGGGCGCTCGACCCCGGGAAGCCGCCTGATCGTTCACTACCACACGCCGACGCTCTCGGCGCTTCTCGGCCGGCTGGCGGCACGGGTGCTAACCATCGTGTCACGGCGCCCCGATCCCCTGGCCCGCGAACCCAACCGCTCGGCATGGACCCCCGCCGCGATGCGTCGGATGCTTGCCGCCCACGGCTTCACCGTCCGCCGCGACGACGACCTGCTCACGCTCGCCCGGTGGCTGGCGGTGCCGGTCCGGCACCGCCAGTCGCTGCGCAACGGCCACGTCGTCGTGGCCGACCTCCTCGTGGCCGACCCCGGCATGGTCTGACCCGGCATGGTCTGACCCGACACGGTCTGGCGCCACCTCGCGCGCTCCGCTCACCCGGACCGATCCGCCCGTCACCCTGATCCGCCCGTCACCCTGATCCGCCCGTCACCCGATCTACTTACAGTACGTAGTTCCCTCGTGGGTTTCGGTTGGGGTTGACCGGGGATGATGCCCATGGCACCCGTGCGGGAAACCCGACGAGACCGCACTCGGCGATCGTGGCGACCGACCGGCAAGACACTGCGGACCGTACACCGGTCGGTCGTCTCCGCGGCCGGTCACCTGCCGTCCCGGGGTACCGGGCGCCCGGTGGGCAAGGGGAGCATCCAGGCGCTGATCGGACCGGAGGAGGCAGATCACCGGGGCACGTCACCGGAGGAGGTGGGGAGGGGTCGGGTCAGAGCCGGTTGCGTAGCAGCTGCTTGCCCTCCTCGGCGCCCTTGCGGCTCTCGTTTTGCGCCCGGCGGAACAGGCTCGCCAGTTCTTGGTCGCCGTCGCGCTCGGCGTCGCCGATGTAGGTCTCCAGCCGCAGCGCGTTGCTCAGGCACCTCTCCGTGAACCACAGCAGGTCGTACTGGGCGTCCTTCGTGCCGGTGACGTTCCCGGTCTCGGCTGTCGTGGTCATTTGATCGGCTCCCTTCATCGGGGTCTGCGGATACGGATCCTTCGGAGTACCAGTTCCCGCACGGGCCGCTCTTACCCGTCTGTCCGTCCGTGCCCCTCTGTCCGTCTGTGCCCGTCTGTCCGTCCGTGCCGCCGGAGAAACCGAACGGCGGCATCGAGGCGACAGTCTGGACCGACAGCCCGGACCGCGGAGAAGGGCGAAACCCACGAGGTCCGGGCCGCGCTGATTCAGCTGGCCGGGTCGGCGGATCGGCGTCCGGGCAGGTACCAGACCGCGAGGCCGATCAGGACGGCGACCGCGGCGATGACCGCGCCGCCCAGGAAGGCGCGCGCGGCGCCCGTGGCGACGCCGTCCGCGCCGGTGAACAGGGTCAGCAGGACGGCGAGGCCGAGGGACCCGCCGACCGACAACGCGGACTGGAGCACGGCGGAGGTGACACCGACATCCTCGGGAGCGGTCTGCGACAGGACGATGAGGTTGAGCGGCACCACGGCCGCCCCGGCGCCCGCGCCCAGCAGGATGATCGGGGCGAGGACATCGACGGCGTAGCGGCTGCCGGCGTCGAGCAGGCTGAGCCAGAGCATCGCCAGGATGATCACGGTGAAGCCGATGAGGGCCAGCGCCCGCGGGTTCAGGTGGGCGAGGATCCTGGGCACGGATCGGGCGGTCAGCAGCAGGGACACGCCGAACGGCAGGAACGCGAGCCCCGTGACGAGCGGCTCCAGGTCGAGGACCCGCTGGAGGAACTGGGTCAGGAAGAATAGGAAGCTCGTCAGCACGAACGCCATCAGCAGCAGGTCGACGAACGCGCCCGCCCGGCCCCGGTGGGTGAGCACCCGCAGGGGGAGCAGGGGCGACGCCGCCCGCGACTCCCGCAGCGTGAAGCCCGCCAGGACCACCACACCGCCCGCCAGACCCGCGACGGCTCCCGGGTCCGTCCAGCCCGAGTCGGCGGCCCGCACGAAGCCGAACACCAGGGCCGTCATGCCGAGCACCGACAGGACCGCCCCCGCGAGGTCCAGGGCCGGCCGATTGGCCGCCCGAGGAGCGGGGGGCACCACCCGGGCGGCGAGCACCGCGACGGCGAGGCCGATCGGAGCGTTGATCAGCAGCGTCCCCCGCCAGTTCGTGAGGTCGGTGAGGATCCCCCCGAGCACCATGCCGGCGGACGCCGCGAGCCCCGTCACCGTCGAGTAGACGGCGAACGCCCGTTGCTGGCGCACCCCGGTGAAGGTCGTCGCGAGCAGCGCGAGCCCCGCGGGGCCAGCCAGCGCCGCCCCGCCGCCCTGCAGGACACGGCCGGTGAGCAGCAGGCCCACGCCCGGTGCGAGTCCCGCGAGCAGGGACGCGGCGGCGAGCCGGCGGACAGGCCCAGATCCGTCTGAAGATCGGGTAGCGTGACGGTGACGATCGTGCCGTCGAGCTGAAGCATGAACTCGGCGCCGACGATCGCCGCGAGGACGAGGCCGAGCACTCCCGGGGTGTTCTGCTCCAGTGCTGGCTGTTGATCCTGGAATGCCAGCTCAGCGATGAGGGCTGGGCGTTGCAGCGGTTGCTGTACGCCGAGGCCCCCCACATGCCCGACCTGTACGACGAGGTGGTGTCGCTCGGGGGGCAGCCGGTCGTGAACGCCTTGGCCGGATGGCTCGCGCGGCTGGCGAACCGCGGGCATCTCGACGTCGATGATCCCGAGAGCGCCGCGAGCCAGTTCATGTCGCTCGTTGCCGGAGACCTCCCGGCGTTGTCGGCGTTGGGCACCCGGCCCATCCGCCCGGTCGACCTCGACGACGCCGTACGCATGGGCGTGCGGACCTTCCTGCGGGCCTTTGCGACCCGCCGGCACGCGCGGCCCGCCCGCTCGCGTCCGCCGCTCGCGGCGAGCCACCCGCCGTCCGGTCCTCTCCCTGTCGACTAACTGGCGGGGCTGTCTGGGTTATCTGGGCTGTCTGGGCCGGTGGGGTCGGCTGCGACGTCCTGCTTCGTGAAACGTGAAATGGTTGGGGGGATCGGCAGACCGAGGGACTCACGGAAGGTTCCGCCGGTGTACTCGCGCTGGGTCAGCCCGCGTTCCTGCAGGATCGGGACCACCAGCTCGACGAAGGCCTCCAGACCCAATGCCGCTGAATTAAGCGACACGCGGGAGCGTTACGGTTGGTGGCCCGACGTGACGGGTGGTGATGTGGGTATCGCGTTTAACGAGATAGCTGTTGTGGCGGGCTCGTTTGATGACTCGGGGGCAGGTGCGGTGGCGGATCGGGTTCTTCCGGCGGCGGAGGTCGCGGTGGACGCGGGTGAGGGTTTTCTCGTGGTCGTCAGGGGGAAAAATCCGCCGGCCCGGTGATCTGGCGGCGGATGACGCGGAGGGCGCGGGTGAAGGAGAGCCGATCAGGGTCTATATCGACTTCTTCGGCCGCGTCGGCCATGACTTTTCGGATGGCGTGGTGGGTGAGGAGCATGGCCCAAACTTCCTGGCGGACCATTTCTGGGGTTTTCGAGCGGAGGACACGTCCGTTCCCACGCTGGCTAGTCTTGAGTCCCCCGATGCTGATTTCCTCCTGCCAGCGCTCGCTGTAGGCGGCGGCGAGCAGCGGTGCGGGAGTGTCGGTGGGGTCAAGCACAGTGGTGATCAGACAGATGATTTCTTTTACGTCGCCGTCGCCGCGGTCCGGGATTTCGTACTCCACGACGCGGACGGTCATCGCCTCGTCAGGGTCAAGGTCCGCGCCGCGCCGGGCATTCTCCACGAGGGTGCGTCGCCGGCTGGCGGACGGCCCGCCGGCGAGGACGACGGAGCGGTAGGAGCCGTCGGGAAAGCTTTCCAGCACAGGAAGGGTGAGATTCGCCTTGACACGCCACATGAGGTCGGCGCCGGTCTCCGTGGCGGCACGCCACAGCTCATAGCCGTAGAAATTACGGTCGGCTATGACAAGCATGCCGGGTTCCAGCCGGCTTAGTAGTTGCATTGAAATAACTTGATTATTGAGCCTTTTCAGTGCGCCCAGCAGACTGGAGGTGACGCCGTGTAGACGGCTGATCTACCTGTCGTAAGCTCGTCGTCGCTTGCCGGTGGAAGTCCGGTCCGGGTAGCTGCCAGGAGGCCCGGTAGCAGGCTGGCGGCTTCGTCTGGAAACGGGCGGGGTCGAAGCCCAGCGTCAAAGGCCCTGCGAGGGGGAGCGACAGTGCGGTCCGCAGCATAAAGCGAAGCCTGCGGCGTCGTTACTCAGCCCGTTCTTTGAGCGGGACAAGGGAGTGCCGAGCCCTTCGGAATCGGGGCGAAGGCCATGGAAGCGGCGAAGATCATGGAATTGCAGCCGTGAGGAACTCCTCGGCGTATGGGGCGCGGAACGTACTGATAGTGGCGGCGGGAACTGGGGAGGCCCTCCCCGGCCTGGCAGGCTGCGGAAATCTGCCGGAGAGCCGTGCCCTATAACCGGTGATCCCGGGAAGTGGGTGGCGGGCCGGGTGGGCGTCGGAGGCGGCCATATTACCGATCGAGCCGACCGGACAGCATAACCGGCGGTGAGGGGAAGGGCCGCTGCTTCGTCGATGCGTGCGGTTGGAAAGGAGGGGCCCGGTGAGTGCCATGGTTGCTAGTCCCGCCGCTGGTGGATCCCGTGGGGATTCGGTCCGTGCCTTGCAGCACACGCTTTACCGGACGGCCAAGGCCGATCCCGGACGGAGGTTCCATGCGCTCTCGGACAAGGTCCACCGTAGGGACGTCCTGGAGCGTGCGTGGGTTCAGGTGCGCGCCAACAAGGGGGCATCTGGCGTCGACCACATCACGGTGGCCCAGGTCGAGGAGTACGGGGTTTCCCTGCTCCTGGATGATTTGGCCGCCGAGCTGCGGGAAGGAAGGTATCGGCCGCTGCCGCTTCGGCGGGTCTGGATCCCGAAATCTGGGGTGAAGGGCGGGTTCAGGCCGCTGTCGATTCCCGCTGTTCGTGACCGTATCGTGCAGACAGCTACCAGGATCGTGCTCGAGCCGGTCTTCGAGGCTGACATGGCCGAATGTTCGTTCGGGTTCCGCCCGCGGCGTTCGGCGCACGACGCCCTGCGGGCTCTCGTCGAGGAGTGCGCGCGGGGCAGGCGGTGGGTGGTGGAGACGGATATCGCCTTGAACGGGCGCCGGCTCCAGTCGTTCCGCCATCTGGCGGCGGCGATAGTTGGCCGGGCGGTGGCCGGAGGGGTGCCGTAAATAGAGAAGTCCCCGGTAGATCACCGGGTGTCTACTCCACTGTGCCCTTGACCGAGGACTTCCGTTG
>NZ_CDWWEW010000356.1:0-5315 GCF_977966315.1 Frankia sp. CeRuru1 | reverse complement strand
TCGCGTCGCGACGCCTTGCGCCGCCGAGGTGTGATCCAAGCTGGGACCGCGGTTACGCCCGGCGCCACGACCACAGGTACCGAGCGGCGCCTGCGGCATCGGGCGGGCGGTTTTCCGCCCGGCCCTGCGGGTGCAGGTGGTGGGTGCCTTCAGACGCCGACGGTGGCCGCCGCGATCGGCACGGCGAAGGCTCGGCACCAGATCAGCACGGTCGTAGGCGTGTCGATGTCGACGTCGGCGGCCACCGGGTAGTTCTGGTCGCCGAGGTTCCCCCTCAGCCTGTCGAGCCGGGTGCCGCCGGCCGGGTCGGTCTTGTCGGCCCCGGGCACCAGGTGCACCTGATAGTCGGGCCCGGGCTCGACGTCGAGGTCTTCGAACCGGACGAGGTGTGAGCCGTCCGCGAGCCGGATGAGTCGCGCGGTCCCGGTCGCGTCGTGGTCGATGCCGACCAGCTGCGCCCGCCCCAGCTCGACGACATCCGCCCCGGCCGCCGGTTGCGTCGGGGCCGGCGGCCGGGGCGGCGTCTGCCCGGGTGCCGGCCCCGCCTGCGGGGCGGCGCCGGGCGGGGACGGTCGGGTCGACAGGACCGCGGTGACGTCGGCGGGTAACTCCTCCTCGACGGTCACGTTCCGGAACGCGGGCAGGACTGTGACGACGAACGCGAGCAGCACCGGCACGGCCTGTGCTGCCCCGGTGAGCACCGGTCCCCTCCCCAGTCTGGGCAGCAGGAAGCCGAGGCCGGCGACCGCCGCCATGATGACGAGCGTGAAGGCGACGCTGCGCGGGCTGGCGAACGCCGATCGGATGACACCGGGCTTCCAGGCTGCGAAGACCAGCCCGCCGAGTGCGGCGACCACGGGTACCAGCAGGGAGCCGCGCGGGTAGCCCAGCAACGTGGGCGTCGATCCTGATTTACGTCCCGACCTGTGCTCCGGACGGCGAGGCGTAGATGTGCTCATGGACATACCATCCTCGCCGACCGCGCATCGTTACACGGCGGCCGGCGATGTCGCGCAGGATCCGGGTTGGGCTGGCGGTTCGAGCCCTGTCTAGCTCCGAGCGGCCGACTGGTGCCCGGCGGTGTCGACGGCGTCGGGACGGGCCCAGATCCAGGCTCCGATCGCAGCTTCCAACGCCGTACGATCCACCCGTACCAGCACCCGCCAGATCGTCACCGGGCCCGGGATCCGCCCGGCCAACCCCAGGCCGGCGCGGGCGTCCGCGGGCAGGCCGACGGCCCATTCCCCGATCGCGGCGAACGACCGGGCGCCGCTGAGCATGGCGCACACCGCGATTGTCAGGATCACGGCGAAGGGGTATCGCATCCCGCGCCGTCCGCGTGGGTCCGGTACCTGCGCGAGCACCTCGCCTAACGCGGTCCACTCACTGTCGGTTACCGAACCTGGTGGGCTGGTCCGGTCCGGGATCTGCCCGGCGAGCTCGTCGATCACAGTGGCGATGGGAGATGATGACATCGGCGGGCACGGCCTTCCCTGGCGAACATGAAGCGTCGAGAACTCCATGATCAGTAGGGGGTCGTGCCTGCCGTGCATCCACTTCAGGCGTGTCGCCGGTATCCGTCCAAATCAGGCCACGCATCGGCCGATACCGAGGATGATCAAATTGGCCTATCGGCTACGAAATGGCCCTGGGCCACTCCCCGCTCGACGGGGACCCTGATTTTCGCGAACTGGGTGTTGACTAGAGTTTCGCAGTTTTCTTGATCGTCTCGCGGTGGTTAGCGAGGCGAGTTGATTTAACCTATTGATGGGACGCCGCCAGCCTGCTACCGGGCCTCCTGGCAGCTACCCGGACCGGACTTCCACCGGCAAGCGACGACGATCTTACGACAGGTAGATCAGCCGTCTACACGGCGTCACCTCCAGTCTGCTGGGCGCACGGAAAAGGCTCAATGAAGTGGAATCACGCTCCACTAGTTCGGTTAACAGGTCGCTCCAGCCACGACTCGAACCCCACAGCGGGCAGACAACATCATCTATCGAGTCGAACACATGTTCCGAACCTCTGGTGGGTCCGGACGCCCGCTACGCCGCTGAACGAGGGATGACGCGGACGTCGAGGTCGGCGTCGAGAGCCTCGGCGAGCCGTTCCAGCACAGGCAGTGTCGGTACGGTGCCACCGGCCTCGAACCGCGCCACCGCCGACTGCGTCATGCCCGCCGCGCGGGCCAGTTCGTCCTGACTCCAGGCACGCCGCTGGCGCAGCTCCCGCACCGACCCACCCAGCTCAAAGGCCAGCCTGGCCGCCTGGTAGGCCTCGCGCGCGCCCGGCTCGCCCATCCGGCGTTCCCTCAGCCCCACCCAGTCCGCCCGCTCAGCCATCGCCGTCATCCCCCTCATTCTCACCCGCCGTGTGCGACCCTGTCAGGCAGCGCGCCAGCGCGCGCCTCGCCCTGGACACCTCGGCGACCTCCCTCATCCGCAACTTGGCAAACACCGTCAGAAGCACCACCCTCCGACCCGGCGCGATCCAGTAGGTCACCCGGATCGCCCGGCCCTCCAGATGAAACCGCAGCTCCCGCAGCTTGCCGTCGAGCTGCCGCGTGTACGGCTCACCCAGCAACGGACCCTGCTCGGCGAGCAGATCCACGTAGAAAGCGGCCGTCGCGAAATGCGCGGTCGGCAGCCGTTCCAGCCAGTCCCGAACTTCCGGTTCCAGCTCGACGGTACCCCAGGTCATAGCGTTGACGCTATAGCCGCGCGGCTGCGGTCCACTCGTCAGGAGGACGGCTCGTACGCCCGGAGGAAGGTGTCCACCGCGGACCGGGACAGCCCGCGCATCTCCTCCGGAGGAAGGTCGTGGGTGCCCATCCGGCTCCGGGTCTCCACAGGGCCGACGAGCAGCGCGAGAAACTGCTCGGCGGCCTCGGCGGGGTCACAGCGGCGGAGCCCCCCGGTGAGAGACAACCGGGCGAACCGGTCGGCCAGCGCCTCACCGAGCTGGACGGACGTCCGCCCCTGGACGGTGTCGATCAGGTCGGGGAAGCGAGCGACCTGGCCGTAGGTCAGCCAGCGCAGCGCCCGGGAACGATGGCCGCAGCACACCTCGAGCATCCGCGCCGCGGTCTCCTCCAGGGCCGCTCGCAGGTCGTCCCCGGGATCGCGGAGCCGGTCGAGAGCGACGAGGTTCTCCGCCAGCACCGCCGCCGCCGCGGCCGCCATCGTCTGGCGGAACAGGTGCTCCTTGTCCTCCAAGTGGCTGTAGACCGTCGTCTTGGCGACGTTCGCCTCGTCGGCGATCTCCTTCACGCTCGTCTGCTCGTAACCCCGGCGCGCGAAGACGTCGAAGGCGGCATCGAGGATCGCCGCCCGTTTGTCGATGCGCCCACGCGACAACGCCCGCTCGACCGGCGGGGCCGCGCCGGCGAACGTAGCCCGGCTGGTCACCATGTTCGCCTGGTCACGAGATCCGGCTGGTCACCGTGTCGCCGGCCGACGGGCGCCTGCGGTGCGCTCATCGGTTCATCGTAACGTCGTCGGCGCGTCGTCCGCCGGGCCGGCGGACGGAAGAAGCGGAAGTGCGTCCCGAGGATGGCCCGCTCCGCCTCGAGGCGGCCGAGCCGGTCAAGGGCGGTCGTCATGATGTTCGGCTCCGTCCCGTCACAGCGCGATCGGCGGCGGCGAGCCGGCGGCGACCAGCCCCGCGACCGGGGTCACCCGGCGCCGGGCTATGAGCCAGCGGCCGCCCTCCTGGCGGTAGGCGTCCTCGACCAGGCCGACCGCGGTCCAGTCGGCGGGACGCAGCTCGCCCAGTCGGGCGTTGGCGGTGAACCAGTGCCAGTCCGTGGTGTAGGCGGACAGCCGCGGCTCGCCGTTGTCGTCCCAGTCGACGACGGTGAGGCCGGGAACGTGCGCGACCATCTCGGTCCGTGCCGCGAACTCGGTGAGCAGGTAGCGCGTGATCTCGTCCCGGCCGCGCAGCCGGCGCGGGCCCGGCAGGTGGTGGTCAAGCTCGGCGTCCGGGGTGAGGCACCCCGCCGCGACACGCTCGTACTGCCGGGTGTCCAAGAGCCGGAAGAACCGCGTGAAGGTCCGCAGGATCTCCCGTTCGGCGTCCAGCCGCGCGAGCCGGGCGTCCGTGTCGTCGGACGCGATCAGGTCGGGAAGTGTCACGTTCGGTGGCCTTTCGGTGTCAACGTTCTGCCGGACATGCTCAGCCGACCTCCATCGGCAGGTCGGCCCGCGCGGCCCACTCGATGATCGAGCCGTCGTAGACGGATCGCCGTCACGCACGCCCGGCCTCACACACGCTCGGCCCCGCCGACCGCCAGCACCCGGGAGCCGAGCCGGTCCGACAGCCGCCCGGCCAGTGGCATGACCAGCGCCGAGCCGAGCCCGAACGGCGCCAGCAGCAGGGCGGCCGCCACGACGCTGGCGCCGAACGCGGGGCGGTCGAACAGGCGCAGGTCGATCAGCGGTGGCGTGCCGCGGGGGCGAAGGACGTGCGCGGCGTAGCCGCCGAGCAGAGCCACGGCGATCATGCGGCGCAGTACGGGATCGAGCCGGTCCTGGGGCACCTGCGCCATCAGGCCTCTCCACTCGGTCGGATTCCATAGACAGAGATGCGACCTCTGAGGTCGGCAAAAACATATCACTAAGTCCTATAGATCAAACTCACAAGTATGGAACACACGACTCATGGGATTAGCTGGTTCTCGGCCGCGGCGCTCACCAGCTCACGGACAGCGACCTCACTCCGAAGACCAGCGCGTCCGGCCGGTACTCGATCTCCTCGAAGGGGACCGCCAGGCGCAGCGGTACCGGGTGTGCTCCTCGCCGTCGTAATCGACGCCGGCGCGCTCATCGCAGCACCTCGATCACCGGGGCGAACGACTCCATCGCCGGCTCCAGCACCGTGTAGTAGGTCAGGCCGAGGAGCTTCCGGCGCTCGCGCAGCTGGTCCGCGTACTCCGCGGGCCCGCCGACCAGCACCGAGGGAAGCGCCTCCAAGGCACCCGGCGTCTGGTCCAGCGGGTTCCCCCACACGTCGGTGACCACGTCGCCCCCGACGGTCGGCAGCACCCGGTGGATCGGAATGTTCAGCTCCACGTCGTGGACGCGCTCGCCGAGCACAGCGACCGATCTCCGCCGAGACCCTGCGTAAGCGGCTGCATGTCGGCACCGGTTCCGCCCGCCGGTTGGTGGCACAGCTTCGCAGTGACACCCATGTCACGCTCGACAGCCAGACGTCACAGATGCCCGCGCCGTAGCTCCGTCTCCCGTCGGCGGAACCGAGAGATCTGGGCGGCCCGCTCCTACGCTCTGCATGGGAGCAGCTACGGGTCGGGGGGTGGT
>NZ_CDWWEW010000355.1:0-5342 GCF_977966315.1 Frankia sp. CeRuru1 | reverse complement strand
CGATGGGGTTGCGGTCGTCGAAGGGGCGGCGACCGGCGAGGCACTCGTACGCGACGACGCCGAGCGAGTAGACATCGCTCGCCGGTGTCACCGGACGCCCGGACGCCTGCTCGGGGGACACGTAGTAGGCCGTCCCCATCATGATGCCGGTGGCGGTGAGCGGCGCGGCGTCGACCGCGCGGGCGATCCCGAAGTCGGTGACCTTCACCGCGCCGTCCGGGCGCAGCAGCAGGTTGCCGGGCTTGACATCGCGATGGACCACGCCGAGGGCGTGCGCGGCCTGCAACGCGTCGGCTGCCTGCCCGAGGATGTCCAGCGTGCGCTCCGGGGACAACCGCTTCTCCCGGTGCAGCGCGGCGGAGAGGGGCTCCCCCTCCACCAGCTCCATAACCAGGTAGGCGGTCGGGTAGTCGTCGGAGGTCGCAACCTCGCCGTAGTCATAGACCGAGGCGACGCCCGGGTGTGACAGCCGGGCGGCATGGCGGGCCTCGCCGCGGAACCGCACCAGGAACGACTCGTCGCTGGCGTACTCCGGGCGCAGCAGTTTCACCGCGACGGGGCGGCCGAGGGTCTGGTCCAGGCCACGCCAGACCTCACCCATGCCGCCGGCGGCGATCCGCCCGTTCAGGCGGTACCGGTTGTCGAGGACGGTGTTCGGCGCCGCGGCGCCGGCGAAGGGCTGCGACGGGGAGATGGGATTGCCCGGGGAGTTGTTCATGGCTTGTCCAATGCGGCCTGTATGACCTTTTTCGCGACGGGGGCGGCGACGGCACCACCGGTACCCAGCTCGCCGCCGCCGTCCTCGACGATGACGGCAACCGCGATCTTCGGGGTGTCCGTCGGGGCGAACCCCACGAACCAGGCGTGCGGCAGACTGGTACCGTGCTCGGCGGTCCCCGTCTTCCCGGCGACGGTAACGCCGCCGATCTGCGCCCGCCGACCGCTCCCCGACGTCACCACGCTTTCCATCATGGTCGTGAGCTGGGCGGCCACCTCGCTGCTCACCGGTTCACCGAGTTTCTCCGGCTCGGTTTTACTGATCCTCTTGAGGTCCGGGCTGCGCAGTTCGGACACGAGATAGGGCTTCATCTCCGTGCCGTCGTTGGCGATCGCCGCGACCACCTCCGCCATCTGTAGGGGCGTGACCCGGACGTCGTACTGGCCGATCGCTGACTGCGCGGTCTGCGCGGCGTCGAGCTTGGCGGGGAAGACGCTACGGGCCTGTTGCAAGGGGAAGTCGGGGAAGGTCGCGTTCAGGCCGAAGGCCTCGGCCTGCCGGCGCAGGGTGTCGGCACCGAGATCGATGCCGAGCTGTGCGAACGCGGTGTTACAGGAGATGGTGAGCGCGTGAATGAGGGTGTCGGTCTCGCCGTCGCCGCAGCGTTCGCCGCCGAAGTTCGGTAGCCGCACGGTGCTCAGCGGGAGCGGTAGCTCGTCGGGTGCCGCGACGCGGGTGTCCGGCGTCCTGCCTTGTGACAGTGCGGCGGCGGCGGTGATGAGCTTGAAGGTTGAACCGGGCGGATAGGTCTGCTGGGTCGCCCGGTTCAGCAATGGTTGATCCGGATTGCCCGACAGCAGCCCATAGGCGTTGGCCGCGGCCTTCTCGTCATGGGCCGCCAGCGCGTTCGCGTCGTAGGACGGGTTGGTGACCATCGCCAGGATCGCGCCGGTCGACGGCTCGATGGCGACCACCGCGCCCTTGCGGTTGTCGAGCGCCTCCGCCGCAGCCTTCTGGACGGCGGGGTTGATCGTAGTGACCACGGAACCGCCGCGCCGCTCCGCGCCGGTGAACAGGCCGGTCACCCGGCTCGCGAGCAGCCGGTCGTCGTCTCCGGACAGGAAGACGTCCTCGGACCGCTCCAGGCCGGCCGCCGTGAACAGCGTGTAGTAGCCGGTGACGTTGGAGTAGAGCTGCCCGGCCGGATACTGCCGCTGATACTTGTACTGGTCGTTCGACGGCACCGAACGTGCGATCTCCACGTCACCGGCGACGATCGCGCCCCGCTGTCGTTCCAGGCGCTCGGTGATCTGACGCCCGTTCGTCGGCTGGGACTTGAGGCTGCCCGCCTCGCCCACCTGGAGCCAGTTCGCATTCACCAGGAGCGCGGCGAAGAGGATCATGCAGGCGACGGCGACCTTGCGCACCGTGCGGTTCATGTCGTCTTCACCACCTGGGTGGGACTCTCGGCAACCGCGCCCGGGTCGAACAGGGGGGCATCCGGCACCGGTTCGGGTGCGCGGCGGGCGGCGTCGCTGACCCGCAGCAGCAACGCGATGATCGCGGCGTTGGCCACGATGGACGACCCGCCGTAGGAGACGAACGGCAGCGTGAGCCCGGTCAGCGGGATGAGCCGCATGACCCCGCCCACCTGCACGAACACCTGCAGCGCCAGGGTGAAGGACAGCCCGGCCGCCAGCAGTTTGCCGAACGGGTCCTTCGCGCCGAGGGCCGCGCGCATCCCGCGCAGCACGACCAGGGCGTACATCATCAGGATGGCCATGACGCCGGTGAGACCGAGCTCCTCACCGAGGCTCGCCATGATGAAGTCGGTGTTCGCGAACGGCACCTTCTGCGGGTGCCCCTCCCCGAGCCCCGTACCGGTGATGCCACCGGCGGCGAAGCCGTAGAGACCCTGCACGAGCTGGTACGACGTGCTCGACGGGTTGTCACCGTCGAAGGCGTGCACCCAGCCGTCCACCCGGACCTGGACATGGCTGAACATACTGTGCGCGATCACGGCACCGAACAGGAACAGCACGAAGCCGACCACGACCCACGATGCCCGCTCGGTGGCGACGTAGAGGACGACCATGAACATTCCGAAGAACAGCAGGGACGAGCCGAGGTCCTTCTGCACGATCAGGATGCCCAGGCTCGCTAGCCACGCCACCAGCACCGGTCCGAGGTCGCGGGCGCGCGGGATCCCCATCCCGAGAAAGGACCGGGAGGCCACCGAGAGGACCTCGCGTTTGTTGACCAGATAGCCGGCGAAGAAGATCAAAAGAATGATCTTCGAGACTTCGCTCGGCTGGAAAGAGAACGGCCCGATCCGCAGCCAGAGGCGCGCGCCGTTGATGGTCGCGCCGATGCCCGGCGCGATCGGCAGCACCAGACCGACCAGACCGACCAGGCCGGCCGTGTAGGCGTACCGGGCGAGCGAGAGGTGATCGCGTACCAGCGCCAGCACCAGGATGAAGACGATGACCGCCAGCAGGGTCCAGACGAGCTGCGTCTGCGCGGCACCGGGCGGGATGTGGGTTCCCGCCCGCTCGGCGGCATCCGCCTTGGCGAGGTCGAGCCGATAGATCATGACCAGGCCCAGGCCGTTGAGCGCGACGACGACCGGGAGCAGCACCGGGTCGGCGGCCGGCGCGAACCTGCGTACCGCCAGGTGGGCCAGTGCCCACAGGCAGAAGAAGCCGAGACCGATGGAGAAGATCCCGAGCGAGATCTGGCCGATGTCGGCGAAGGTCAACGCGGCGAGCGCGCTGGTTGCGAGCGCACCAGCGAAGATCATCAGGATGAGCTCCCGGCGCCGGTACGGCGGGAGGTTGGTGCCGGTGGGCAGCGGGAAGCCGGCGAAGGTCGCGGTGAGGTCCGCCGACCTCGGCCTGCGTAGCGGAGGTAGGGGGATCGGCGGGCGAGTCATCGCTGGCCTGAGATCACGGTGAGGGGATGGGGACGGGTGTGGTCGGGCATCCTGGGACCGTGACGCCGGCACCGGTCGCCGGCTGGCACAGGGGAGTGGACAGGAGGGAGGAGTCCGAGATGCCCGACGGCACCTTGGAACGGTCGGTCGGACTCGGGCTCGGTGACGGGAATACGGCGGGTATGGCCGAGGTACGCAGGCGCGAGATGATCTTCTCCGCATCGTCACGGCTGCCGGCGCGGATGCCTCGTCGGAGCTCCGCCTGATCGGGCTCCGCAACCTCCGACAGTGGCTGACGACGGGAGAGCACTACCGAGGACAGCGGAATGCCCTTCACGCCCTGGAAGAGGGCGACGTGTTCATCGTCGACGCCGACATAATACTGCCCGCGCACGTAGGTCCACCCGGCCGCAGCACCGGCCACGATGAGCAAGAACACCACGGTGGAGACGAACAGGACCCGCCGGCCGGAGCGCCGTCCTCCGGATCCTTCCGGGTCGGAGTCGTCGCCATCGCCGTCGTCGTCGCCGCGATCGCTGGCCTGCGCCTGGCGGTCCCGCCGGTGGAAGCCCGGCCGACCGATACGGGCCGCCTTCGCCGCCGCGGACTCGTGGTCGGGATACTGGGGATTCGGCCCGCTGCGGGCCGGCGACGCCCCGGGGACCGCCCGCTTCTCGGCCGCCGCGCCGGCCACGAGAGGATAGGGCTCCGCCTCGCCGTGGTCCTCCTCGATGTCGGCGACCACGACGGTGATGTTGTCCGGGCCACCGCCCTTGAGGGCCAGGTCGACCAGCTGGTCGACCGCCTCCTGTGGGGTGGGCAGCAGCAGCGTCTCGAGGATCGTCTCCTCGCTTACCACCCCCGACAGACCGTCGGTGCACAGCAAGTAGCGGTCTCCCGCGATCGCCTGGCGCACGGAGAGGTCGGGTTCGACCTCCCGACCGTCGAGCGCCCGCATCAGCAGCGAGCGCTGCGGGTGGGTGTTCGCCTGCTCGGGGGTGATCCGACCCTGGTCCACGAGATCCTGCACCAGGGTGTGATCGTGGGTGACCTGGCTGAGGACGCCGTCGCGCAGCAGGTAGGCCCGGGAATCGCCGACGTGCAGGACCCCGAGCATGTCACCGGAGGAGAGCACGGCGGTCACCGTGGTGCCCATGCCGTCCAGCGCGCTGTTCTCCAGCGACATCTCGCGCAGCTGCCGATTGGCGTCCCGGACGGCCTCGTTCAGCTCCGTCACGAGATCGTCACTGTCGATCGCGTCGTCGAGATCCGCCAGGCGGGAGATCACCGTCGAGCTGGCGACCTCCCCCGCAGCATGACCACCCATGCCGTCGGCCACCGCCAGCAGGCGGAGCCCGGCATAGGCCGAATCTTCGTTTCCTTCCCGCACGTGCCCGACATCCGAGCGGACGGCGAAGTGAAGCCTGAGGCTCACCGGTGGAGCTCCAGGACCGTCTTCCCGATCCTGACCGGCGCGCCGAGAGGTACCGGCATGGGACTGGTCACCTTCGTACGGTTGAGGAATGTGCCATTGGTCGAGCCCAGGTCCTCCACGAACCACTGCCCGTCGTGGGGCACGAGTCTCGCATGCCGCCCGGATGCGAAGTCATCCTCGAGAACCAGGGTCGAGTCCTGTGCCCGTCCGATGGTGACAGGTGCCGTTCCTAGCGGGATCGTTGTGCCGGTCAAGGG
>NZ_CDWWEW010000354.1:0-5369 GCF_977966315.1 Frankia sp. CeRuru1 | reverse complement strand
TGACACGCCGCCCTACCCCAAACCACCAGCGACTATCACACAGAGTGACGACCAGAGGTTAAACGGCAAGCTCAGGAGAAGGCACCAGGATGCCCGTTCGACCTTCCCCCCGGCTATCGGGCGTTGCAGGAACGGGAACCCGTGTTCCGCGCCCTGCTGCCCAGCGGGCAGGAGGCGTGGGTGGTGACGAGGCATCGCGACGTGCGTGCCGTGCTGGAGGACCCCAGGTTCAGCGCGGACAGCGGGCGCCCGAACTTCCCCAGCATGTTCCGGCAGGCCGCGCCGCAGGTGCTGCGGGGCACCTTCGTTCGCGCGGACGGCGCGGAGCACCTGAGGTACCGGCGGATGCTGGGAGTGGAGTTCACCGCGCGCAAGGCCGAGCTGTCCCGAGCCCGGATCACCGAGATCGCCGACGCCCGGATCGACGCGATGCTCGCCGCCGGGCCGCCCGTGGACCTGATGGCGATGCTCGCCTACCCGGTGCCGTCGACCGTGGTCAGCGAGCTGCTGGGGGTGCCGCGCGCGGACCACGAGTTGTTCGAGGCCAGCACCCGGATCCTGGTCAACGGCCGCAGCTCGGTCGAGGAGATGACGCGCGCCAAGGACGACATCCTCGCGCATCTCAACGGGCTGGTGGCGGCGAAGGAGCGGGAGCCCGGCGATGACATGGTCAGCCGCCTGCTGGTCAGGCACGTCGCCACCGGCGAACTGGACCGTGAGGAGGTTGCCGTGGTGGCGTGGCTGCTGCTCGCCGCGGGCCACCACACGACCGCCACCATGATCGGCACCGGCACCGCCCTGCTGCTGCGCCACCCCGACCAGCTCGCCGTGCTGAGCGACGACCCGGCGACCGTGGTGAACGCGGTGGAGGAGCTGTTGCGTCACCAGACCGCGATGCAGATCGGCATGAGCCGGGTGGCGCTGGAGGACGTCGAGCTGGGCGGCGTTCGCATCCGGGCGGGCGACGGCGTGGTGTGCCAGCTCGCCTCGGCCAACCGTGACCCGGAGGTCTACCCGGACCCGGATCGGTTAGACGTGCGGCGTTCGGCGCGTGGGCACGTCGCGTTCGGGTTCGGGCCGCACCAGTGCCTCGGCCAGACCCTGGCCCGGGTGGAGCTCCAGGTGGTGCTGGGCCGACTGTTCGAGCGCGTGCCCGGCCTGCGCCTGGCCGTCGCACCGGAGGAGGTGCCGTTCTGGCACCACGTGTTCGGCATCCACGGTGTGCGCGAGCTGCCCGTCGCGTGGTGAGGGGGACCGGTGGCGGCGCACGACGAGATGGTCGAGGACCAGATGCTGGACGCGCTCGGGCTGGAGGTGCTCAGCGCCCGGCGCAGTGAGAAGTGGCAGCGGTACTCGGCCGAGGTGCTGCCGTCGTTCCTCGCGGAGATGGACCTGCCGCTCGCCGAGCCGGTGCTCGAGGCGATCCGCAACGCGCTCGACCGCGGCGACCTAGGCTACGCCTACACCTTCACCACCAGCTCGCAGCTGCAGTCGGTGTTCGCGAACTGGCTGCGCTGCCGGTTCGGCTGGTCGGTGGATCCGGCGATGGTGATCCCGTTCCCGGACACCATGCGGGTGGTCGAGGTCGCGCTGGAGCAGTTCACCGAGCGGGGGGACGCGGTGGTGGTGGACGTCCCCGCCTACCCGCCGTTCTTCGAGGCTGTCACCGCCGCCGGGCGCGTGCTGGTGCCCAACGGCATGAAGCTGCGGGACGACGGCTGGCGGCTGAACCTGCCCGGCCTGGCCAAGGCGTTCGCCGACGGGGCCAGCACCTACCTCATGTGCAATCCGCACAACCCGACCGGCAGGGTGTTCACCGAGTCCGAGCTGCGCGCCGTGCTGAGGCTGGCGGAGCGGCACCTGGCGGTGGTGATCTCCGACGAGGTGCACGCGCCCCTGGTGTACGCCGGGCGTGAGCACGTCCCGATCGTCTCACTGCCCGGGGCCGCGGCCACCTCGTCGGTCACCGCGATGTCGGCGAGCAAGGGCTGGAACATCTCCGGCCTGAAGTGCGCGCTCGCCGTACCCGGCAGCCCCGCCGACCACGAGCGCCTGATGGGTATGCGGCCCCGCGACCGCGACGGCGTGGGCATCCTGGGCGTCGAGGGCAGCGTCGCCGCGTTCGCCGGCGGCGACCTGTGGCTGCGGCGGACGATGCGCTACCTGGAGGGGAACCAGCGGATACTCGCTGACCTGCTGGGCTGTTTCGGCTCCGACGTCACCCACCACGCCTCGGACGGCACCTACCTGGCGTGGCTGGACTGCCGCCGCATGGCCGACCGTCTGGGCATCGCCGACCTCGGCCAGTTCTTCCTCGACGTGGGCAAGGTCGCGGTCAGCGATGGCAGGCTGTACGGGGCCGAGGGCTTCGTCCGGCTCAACGTCGCCACGCCGCGCCCGGTGCTCGAGGAGCTGGTGCGGCGGATGGAGAAGGCGGTGCGCCAGGTGGAGCAGCCGGCCGGCACCGACGACCGGCACTCGCTGCCGAAGGTGCCCGCCACCGGCGTGCTGCCCTGGTGGTGAGGTCGGCGGCCACGTGCGCTGGGGGCCAGGTACGCCGTTCGTCACTCGCGTTGGTCACCCGCGTCGGGTCAGAGGAGGCACGGTGCGGCCGTTGGCCGAGTCCTGCAGTAGCTGCTCGAACCGCTTGGCCCGGGTCTGGTCCTTCTTGGCGCTGGTCACCCACCAGATGGCGGCCTTGCGGTAAGAGGCTGGCTGGCTCTGGAAGAAGGTCCACGCCGCGTCGTCGGCCTTCAGCCGCTGCTCCTGGTCGGGCTCGAAGGCGACAGAGTCCCCGTTCTGCTCGTAGGAATACGACCCGGCCTTCGCCTCGGACCGATCCTGGAGCGCCTTTTCCCCGGCGGGCCGCATCCGCCCCTCGGCACGCAGCTCCGCCACACGCCTGCGGTTCACGTCGCTCCACACGCTGCCGGGCTTGCGCCGCGTGAACCGGATGACGTAGTGCTGCTCGTCCACCCGCTGGCGCCTGCCGTCGATCCACCCCACGCACAACGCCTCGTCGACCGCCTGGGCCCACGTGATGCCGGTTCTGCCTGCTCCCTTCTTGTAGAAGCCGACCCACGCCTCACCTGCCGTCTCGTGATTGGCCTCCAGCCAGCTGCGCCATTCGTCGGGATCCGCGAAGTACGTGGCCTTGGGTTCCGGGCTACTGGACAAGACCCCTCCCGGGAGATCGCTATTGTGGCCGATGCTACCCGGCTTGTGACGTTGTGACGTGCGTCTCTTAAAGACCAAGCTGGTAGAGAAGGCGGTCTGACTGCAAACATGTCGGAATGTCGCCCGGTACGTCGACCCAATTGTCCTCAAGCGTCACCGCAGAGCATGTTATGGTGTGCATAGCGCATCCACCTAGGTCTCTTGATCCCCCGTGCGGTCATGGTGTTGTGGAGGTCGGTCCACTCTGACGTCCAGGTGATGGCTTCTTCCTTCAAGGTATCCCTAGTTCACCGTGTGAGGAAATTCCGTGATGGCCTTAATGGGCGTGTCTGACTTTGGGAAAACTGTACGAGTAATACTTGCCGAGAAAGCGGTCTCAACCGGCGTCCTGGTTTTCGAGAAGAACGAGCATGTCTACAACTGGGGCGACCGGGGCCGCTGCCTTTACCTGCTGGAACAGGGGAGGGTGAAGGCGACCAAGTCCTCCGAAGGAGGCAAGCAGTGCCTGCTGGACATCTACGTCCCGGGTGACGTGTTCGGCGAGCTGTGTCTGATCTCAGAAGCGCGAATCGAGACCATCACGGCCATGACGACCGTGGTCGTGCACGAGATCCCCAGCGCGGCCTTCCGCCTCCTGCTCGCCGACCAGGGCGTGTTGGAGGCCTTCTTTGTGTTCATGGGGGCCAAGCTGGCCGAGCAGCAGCAGATGATCACCAACCTGGTCACCATGGACAGTAGGGGTCGGCTGGCTGCCGTCCTGCTCCAGCTCGGCCGCAAGCTGGGTGAACGATGTCCGGGCGGGCTGAGGTTGCGCGAGAGGATCACCCACGAAGAGCTGTCCGCGATGGTCGGCACGACGCGATCGCGCATCGGCTACTTCCTCAATCTGTTCCAGGAGGGGGGCCTGATCCGCTGCGACCGCGGCAGGGTGATTATCAAGGAGCAGGGTGAGAACGCCTGGGCCGCCGCCTGGCCGGTCGGGTACCCGGGGAGACCGACCCCGGGCTACCACCCCCCGACCTGACCGGCGCAGGCGCGCCGCAGGGGACCTGCGACCAGATCGACGTCGTCCTGGACGTACCGGGCAGCTGAGCCTTCCCGGGCTCGTGCTGGCCAGTGTCATCATCGGCTCACTGGGCCTGATCAACGACATGACGATCACCCAGGCCTCCGCGGTCTGGGAGGTCTTCGACGCGGCCCCGCACGCCTCGTTGCGGTACCTGTACCGCTCCGGGATGCGCGTCGGACGTGACCACATCGCCTCCAGCGTCTATACGCTTGTCCTCGCCTACGCTGGCGCCGCTCTGCCGATGCTGCTCCCGCGAGTTCCCGGACCACCGCGCCGACCCGGCCCGCCAGCCGGACGGTGCGCCGCTGGTACCGCTCCAGTACACCCGGGACCTGCTCCCGAAACGTCCGCAGACAGCCCCGAGCCGGGCACACGAGCCGACGGACCACGCGACGTGCATCCAGCGCCACATCCGCCGGTGTCCGCACGTGACAGCTGTGCACCCGCGCCGTCAACGCGCCGCATCGTGGGCACGCGACCGGCCGGTCCGGGTCCGCGCCGCGACCCGGGTCCAGTCACCCTCGTCTGCCACATCCTTCACGACCAGCGGCGCCGACCCCGAGAACACCACCGCCACCAGGCAATCTACGTCAAACATAACGAATCATGACACAGCAGATCGCATCGGCTACCACCGGATGTAGTCCGGCGGCCAGCGCGACGTTGACCGCCGCGTTCACATCCCGGTCGTGCGTCGACCCGCAGGCCGTGCAGGTCCACTCCCGAACCGCCAGCGGCTTCAGGCCATCCTTCACGCCGCACACACAGCAGACCTACGACGTGCGAACCCCGGATGGAGGAGGTTGGCCGGTTCACCGACGACGATCTGGGACTGCCCACCCGGCCGCCGAGCGGTTACGCCACTTCTTCCGCACCTGGCGCCAGGACATCACTGGCGGATGAGCGAAGACCGGCCCCATCCGGATCTCAGCTCGGTTACGCCACGACCACGGTCACCAGACGGGCCGCGGCGCCCGGAACCACCAGACCCGCGGAATACGCGTTCGACCCGGTGGATGATGTTGTCGGCTGAGACTCATGGGGCATCATTCCTGGTCGGGAGTCTTGTGGAGACCGGGCGGACGGTGATCTCAGGACCCTCAACCAAGATCAAAGGGTTCTT
>NZ_CDWWEW010000353.1:0-5379 GCF_977966315.1 Frankia sp. CeRuru1 | reverse complement strand
GGCCCCGAGCGACTTCGACCGGGCCGGCGGGTTTACCCGGGGGATTCACCGGGGGTCCACTCAGGGTCCGCTCGGGGAGTCTCGGTCGTGCCGGCCACGTCATCGCCGCCTCTGCACCCGCAGAGGCCAGGGGCGCATGCAGCAGCAAAAGCATCGGATGTGGTTCTGCGCACATTTCTCTACCGAAATCATCCCCCGAGAACCGGGGTAAGCGGACCTTCGCGGGATCGTCACCCGTACGCAATCGAACCCGGGTACCACTCCAACCTTGATCACCAAGGCCCCGCCGGCGCCCCTCCCGGGCCGCGCCGGCCATCCGAAAGTGATCTTCATGCACGCTGTTTCCGCTGTCCAGTAGCGCTTCCCCGCCCATCCGGCGGTACCCGGCGAGCCCGATCCCGGCCGCCGCGGCGACCGAGCCCGACCGACGGCAACACCGATCCCGACCGACAGCAGTCATCTCGGAACGCGCACGGTGCGTGACCATCCGCCTCGGCACACGCCGGTACGGAGCCCCGGACGTCCGCGTTCCGGAACCCTTGCTATCCGGTCGAGAGACGTCTACGTTCCTCGGTTAACGAGACGAGACGGGATCGTTTCCGAGCGGAGCTCCGCCCACGGTAGGCCAACCGAAAGGCAGCGTTGAGGGATTCCACCCGGAACGCCCGAGGGCTTCTCGGCTCGACCAGGTTGACCTGCCTGTCTGGGGTGTATGCAACACCGGATTCGGCGGTCTGGAAAAGCATGTGTCCGCCTTTGCAACGTCAGCAGGAGACGGTATGCCCAGTCAGCCCAGCGTGCTACCCGCTCGAAGCTTCGCCACGCTCAGCTCCCTGTCCCCCGCGTGTCACCACGTGTCCGGCGGTGCACGATGAGCGCCGGCGTCCCGGTTCTTCCCGGCCGTGATCTGCCACCACAGCCGTTCGGAGCTGGTTGGCCCGCCTACTGGCGCCAGGACGCGGCCTGCCGCGACGGCGACCCGGACGCCTTCTTCCCGCCGGACGGCCGCAACACGAAAGCCCGGGCCGCGGCCGAGATCCGGGCCCGCAAGATCTGCTCCGACTGCCCGGTGCAGCGCCCGTGCCTGGCCACCGCGATCTTCTGCCAGGAAGAGCACGGGGTGTGGGGCGGCCTGACCTCGGACGAGCGGGCTTCCGTCGTCCCCCGTGGACGGCTGAGCGCGGACGACGCCCTAGTCTTCGCCGACCGGCTGCTGCTGTCCGTATCGGTCGCGAGCTAAGCGGACCGCGCCCGGTGGCCCCGGGCGCGCCCCGCACCGGTGGCCGCCCCTGGCCGCGCGGTGGCTCCTCACGCCGGCCGATCTGCCCGGACATCGGTGGCGATGATCAGGACCATGGTTCCGGACGGCTCGGCCGCGACGCCCTCGCTATCCGGTCGGGCCATACCCCATTGACGGACCCGGCCCATCCTGGGCAGTCTGCGTGTCATCACCTCACGCCGCGGGGCGTGCGGCGCGGCGGCACGGGGACCGGACGCGGGAGGGCGCGGTGGGCACGGGTATGGCTCCCGGCGAGGCCGGATTCGACGATCCGGGCGGTGGCGGCGAGAAACCCCAGGCCGCGCCGCCACCGACAAACCCTGGAAAATTTACCGAGAAATTCTTTTCCCCGAATATCATGCTTTATATCGAGCCAGCCCTGCACAGTCCTGCTCGCCGTTCCGCGCCCGCCACGCCAGGCGCGAATTCCCGGCAATGCCGGCTGGAATGGCAGTTCCGGCTGGAACGCGACGGACGTCGCGCCGTCGGTTTCCTCCCCGTGCGGCGGAGGGCTCTCTCGTGAGACCACAGCGGCGCCTTCTTCTGCTGCGGCACGCAAAGTCAGACTGGGCCGAGGGGTCGATCCACGACGCCGATCGGCCGCTGTCGGGATCGGGCCGGCGGGGCTGCAAAATTATCTCGCGCTACCTCACGGACAACAGGCTCGCGCCCGACCTCATTCTGTGCTCCTCCGCGCTGCGGACCCGGCAGACCGTCGAGGGCCTCGCGGAGGCGCTCCCCCCGAACGTCCCAGTCCTGACCGAGGACCGGCTCTATCTGGCCGAGGCGCAGGACCTGCTGGACCGGTTGCGTGAGATCGACGACGGAGTGCCCAGCGTGATGCTCGTCGGGCACAATCCCGGTATCCACACGCTGGCCGTGGCCCTGCTGCCCCCCGCCGAGCGGTACCAGATCCCCACGTTCCCGACGGCGGCACTCGCTGTCCAAGATCTGACCGTTACGCGCTGGGCGGAGCTGGGTCAGGACTCGGCCCGGCTCGTCTCCTTCGTCACGCCGCGGGGCCTGCGGGAGGCCGCCAGACCGGCGGGGGCCCCGAAACCTGGCCCACCGGCCTGAGTCGGGAACGCCGCCGGCCTGAGCTCGACTGGCGGCCGAGCGCCGCGGCGCGGCAGCCCGATGAACTGGTAGGTGCCGCGCCAAGCCTCGTTGAACCAGATCGGCACGGCACTCAGTAGGCCTGCTCCATGATCTTGGAGACGAGGGCGAAGACGCCACCAAGGACCAACAGTGCGCCGGCCGCGATCCACAACGGCACCGAGGCGAGCGGGAGGGCGAACGTCCCGACGACGAAGCCTACAATGATCAGAAGTACCGCGGCCCACGAACCCGTGTTGGCCTTGTGGTGACCGGTCTCACTAGCCACGTCCACTCCCGTCCGTCCTCATCGGGGCCGCCCGGCGACCCGATGCACATCGTTTTCCGGTGCGAGACTACCCGCGATCGGCATGTCCGATCCCGGATGGCGATGTACCTTTACCCGATCTCGCCATTCTGCCTGATCTCGCCATTCTCTTCCCGCGCCGGGAGCCCGGTCACCCGAATCCGGCGACCCGCCGCAGGTCCACCAGCTGATCGTCGAGCCAGCGCCGCACGTCGTGGGTGCGGACCTGTTCGGCGGCCGCGGCGAGCCGACGATGGCGCTCCTCCATCGGCATCGTCAGCGCGGTGTACAGGGCGTCGGCCATCTGCTGCACGTCGAAGGGGTGCAGGGTGACGGAGAACTCGCCCAGTTCCTCGTGCGCCCCGGCCATCTCCGACAGCGCCAGCACGCCGCCACGCCGGTTGACGACCGCGACCTCCTTCGCGACCAGGTTCATCCCGTCGGCGATCGCGTTGACGATCAGAACGTCACAGATGGAGTAGGCCGCCACGGCGAGCGGGAAGTCCTCGACCATCCGCAGGTCGATCGGCTGGCGCCCCTCCTTGGTATGCCGGGCGTTGATCTCCGCGACGACCGCGCCGATCAGGGCGATGTAGTCGGCGTACTCCGGCACGTCGGTGCGGCTGGGCTGCAGCAGCGCCAGAAAGCTGACCTTGCCCACCAGCTCCGGATGCTGATCGAGCAGGGTGCCGAAGGCCAGGAAGCCGCGCACGACGTTCTTGCTGGGGTCGGTGCGGTCCACCCGCAGGATGAGCTGACGGCCATCGTCGAGGAAGATGTAGCGCAGCATCGCCACATGCGCCGCCACCTCCTCGGAGGCCTGCGTAGCGTCCAGCGCCGCCGGATCGACCGAGATCGGGTGGTACCGGGCGCGGACCACCCGGTCCGCCACCGTCACCGTCAGCTGCTCCAGGTCGGTCGGCAGGCCGAGCAGCTCCTGGGCGCACAGGACGAAGTTGCGAGCGTAGCGCCGGGTATGGAAACCGACCACATCGCTACCGAGCAGCCCGCGCAGCAGCCGCTCCCGGATGTCGGCGGGCAGGACGCGCCACTCGTCCGGCCCCGGCCAGGGAATGTGGATGAAATGCGTGAGCACCACATCCGGGCACTGCTCCCGCACCCAGTCGGCCACGAGGTAGAAGTGGTAGTCCTGCAGCAGGACGAGCGCCTTGCCACCCCGCGCGCGCACCTCGTCAACCACCGCGTCGGCGTAGGCCCGGTTGACCGCCGCGTAGCCGTTCTCGAAGGCGTCGTGCTCGGCCCGGGTGAACACCGGTGACAGCGACCGGCCGTAGAGGCCGTGCTGGATGAACCACAGGATCGGGTTGGACCACACGCTGTAGAAGTCGGCGTAGGCGGTCGGATCGGTAACAACGAGCCGGACCCGGATGGCGGGGCCGTCCGGCTCGCCCTCCGCGAGCCGGGGCGAGGGAGAGGTCTGGACGAGGATGGAGCTCCCGGCGCTCTCCCCGGCGACGGCGACGTCCTCCTCGCTGGCTGCGCCGCACACCCACACCGCGTCGTCGAGATGCTCGGCGAGTCCGGACAGGGCCGAGACGAGGCCGCCCGCCCCCCGGGTGACGGTACGACCGGTGGCGTCCCGGTCGAACCTGACCGGACCGCGATTGGACAACAGCACGAGCGGCAGGTCGAGCGACAGGTCGAGCGGGTTGAAGTCCGACACGGCGGATGCGGCCTCCTGGTCACGGGCGGTACTCGGCGTCCGGCACCGCTGAGCCCGAGCGCCCGAGCGCACGGGAACAATCCGGACTGTAGTAAGCCCGGCTTTCGGATGCATCGCGTTGCAACGCGGCTAGGACGTTGTTACCCAGACCTTCATCTGATTACTGCTCTCATCCGAAAGGTGTCCTCCTGTAACCAGATGCCCCGGCAAGCCGCAACGGGGAGATCCCGTCCCACGTCGGGAGGCGTGCCGTGCCTCACCCCAGCCGTCTACAGACCGTCCCGGTAGTCCCGAACCTCCTGCACAGCCGATCCCAACGACGCCAGCGACGTCTGCAATGTGTCGCGTGTCTCCACCAGCGCGCTGGTCAACTGTTCGACCGCGCGGTGCTCACTGCCGTCGGTCGCCGCGATCACCATCGCCTGCGCCTCCTCGATCATGCTCAGCGCGCCCTCCAACTGCCCGGCCACCTCCTCGGTGCGCCGGAACGCCTCGTCGAGCTGCGCCTTGACGTCGGCGATCGTGCCTGACACCCGTCCTCATCCCTTCCTGGAACCACCGCTCCTGGAACCACCGCTCTTCGAGGCGCCGGCCGGAGCCTGCCCGCCGCCGAGGCCGAGACCGAAGCGGACCGCCACCGCGAGCGCGGCCAGCGACGCGATCACCCCGACCGGTTCCATCGGGGCGAGCCGGAACGTGGCCAGCACCATCACCGCGGCCGTACCCGCTCCCAGGGTGCCCGCCCGCAACACCGCCTTCGCCCCATCCTCGCCGCCGGCCCCGAGAGCGACCAGAACGGCGGCGGCCACCGTCGACCCGACCAGGCATGGCACCGCGGGCACGGCGACGAAGGCCCGCAGAAGTCCGACGATCCCGAGGATGAGCACGCAGGCGAGGGCGGTCAGCAGCCCGGCCGACGCCGAGCCGGTGCCCTTGGAGACGGCCCGCAGTTCGGCGGCCTTGCTCATCGCGTCCAGGCAGAGCTCGTAGGCCTGGCGCGGCGCGGTCCGCGGG
>NZ_CDWWEW010000352.1:0-5401 GCF_977966315.1 Frankia sp. CeRuru1 | reverse complement strand
ACCCCAGACCGCCCAGACCGTGCAGCGCGTCCGGAGCGACGCACCCGAGCCGACCGTTCCCGTCGGGACGGCGACGATCGCCGTCGTCCGTCCTTGAGCGAGTCCAAGCCGACGGTGGCACTTCCTCGCAGCAACGTCCGCCGCATCCCCCCCGAACCGGCCCGACGAGACACCGGCACGGCGCCGCACAGCAGCGCAACGGCACAGCACGGCAGCGCAACGGCACAGCACGGCAGCGCAACGGCACAGCACGGCAGCGCAACCAGGCAGGCCGGCGGGCCGGCGAAGGCCGGGCCCGGCCTCGGCCGGGCCAGTGGAACCATGGCGATCGGCACGATCGTCTCCCGGGCATCCGGGTTCCTGCGGACCGTCGCGATCGCTGCGGCGATCGGGACCGGTGCGGTGAGCCAGGCCTACAACGTCGCCAACACCACGCCGAACATCCTCTACGACCTGCTCCTCGGCGGCGTCCTCACGAGCGTCGTGGTGCCGGTCATGGTCCGCACCGCGAAGGAGGATCCCGACGGGGGGAACGCGTTCGCGTCGTCGCTGCTCACACTCATGATCCTCGGCCTCGGGGTCGTCGTGGCAGTGGGCATGCTGATCGCCCCGTGGATCATCAGCCTCTACCTGCACGCCGGCTCCGACGAGCGGGCGCTCGCCGCCACGATGCTGCGGTGGTTCCTGCCGCAGATCATCTTCTACGGGGTAGGCGCGACGATCGGGGCGATCCTCAACGTCAGACAGTCGTTCACCGCGCCCATGTTCGCCCCGATCCTGAACAACCTGCTGGTCATCGTCACCTGTCTGAGCTTCACCTATTTCATCGCGGGTCCGCGCCCGCCGGGTGTGGACGGGCCGAAGGCCATCACCGACACCCAGGTGACGGTGCTCTCCGCCGGGACGACCCTGGGCGTCGTCGTCATGACCCTCGCGCTGCTCCCCTCGCTGCGCAAGGTCGGTTTCCGCTACCGGCCGCGGTTGGACATGCGGCATCCCGAACTGCGCTCGACGGCTCGGCTGGCGGGGTGGACGCTGCTGTTCGTCGTGATCAGCCAGGCCGGCTACCTGGTGATCGTCAACCTGTCGACGGCGACGACCGCCTACACGATCTACACGTACGGATACCAGATCTTCCAGCTCCCGTACGCCATCATCGGCGTCTCGGTCATCACCGCACTGTTGCCGAGGATGAGCGGGCACGCCGCCCAGGGGCGCAGGGACCTGGTGCGGGCCGACATCTCGATGGCGACCCGGGTCACGATCACCGCGATCGTGCCCGCCGCCCTGTTCATCCTCGCCCTGGGCCGGCCGATCGCCGTCGCCGTGTTCCATCACGGCGCGACCGGCTACGGCGACGCTATGGACATCGGCGACACCCTCAGCGCCTTCGCCCTGGCCCTCGTGCCGTTCTCCCTGTTCCAGGTACAGCTACGGGTGTTCTACGCCTACCAAGACAGTCGCACCCCGGCACTGGTCAACATCGGGGTCGTGGCGGTGAACGTCATCGGTGCTCTGGTCCTCACCGTGGTCGTGCCCGAGGAGCACCGGGCCGTCGCGCTGGCGCTCTCCTTCGCCACCGCCTACCTGATGGGCCTCGCGGCGACGAGCACCCTGTTGCACCGGCGGCTCGGGGGAATCGATGGCAATCGCACCGTGCAGGTCATCACCCGGGTCGCGATCGCGGCCGGGATCGGCGCCGTCCTCGCGTCGCTGCTCGCCCGAGGTGCCCGCGCGGTCGTGGGTGAGGGGTGGCTTGGTTCCGGGGTCGCGGTGGTGCTCGCCGCGGCCGTGGGAGGCGGGCTCTTCCTCGCGGTCGCCACCCGGATGGGGATACACGAGATCAACGCCCTGCTGGCGGAGGTGAACGGACGACTCGGCGGCCGGCTGTCCCGACGGCCGGGGCGATCATCGCAACGCGGCTGACCGGCAGTGATGGCACCTAGGGGCCAGCCGAGCCGATCCCGCCGGCACCAGAAAGATCCTTGTCGTCGTTACTCCCGAGGCATCCTCGCACGTCACCGAAAGAATCGGCTCGCCGATCGTCACAGTCGGTACACATGGGCGGGTTGTCCCAAGACATTCGCGAGATCCTTCTGACCTCCTCGTACACTGGACACGCTGTGCGCGGGCCCCACCCAACGCCGCCGGTAAACCAGGCGCAGCCTCCCGCTCGTCGCTTCGTTCATCGAGGCGGCTGGTCAGAGCGACGGAGGGTACCCGGGGTGTCCGCCTACGGTGGCGGCACGCTGGGCGGAACCCCTGCCCGGGTGAGGTAGGGAAGCCCGACGGCGGATTGTGGACGCCGGGCCCGTGGACGACGGAGGCGCTGTGGTCGACGGAAGCAACCGACCGCAGGCCGGGAACGTCGATAACGACGTGAACCCGAACGCGCCCGGAGTCCGGGGTGCGACGCCGCGCTCCGGCACCGCCATCCTCGCCGAGTCCGTGCTCGACCGCCGCTACCGTCTGCTCTCCGCGTTGACGACCCGTGGGCCCGTCACCCTCTGGCGAGGCGACGACAAGGTGCTCGCCCGACCGGTGGCAGTGCGCATCGTCGAGCACGGCCCCGCGTCTGCGGGCGGCGGCGGGCCGGCCACGGATCCGGAGCAGGAGCAGGCGGCCCGCCGGCTTCTCACCGCAGCGATCAATTCCGGTCGGCTGGTGCATCCCGGCGCCGCCTCGACCTACGACGCCACCACTACCACGGCCGAGTCCCGACGCATCTCCTACGTCGTCTCGGAATGGGTGGACGGCAAGACGCTGCGTCAGCTTTCCACCGACGGGCCGCTACGCCCGGAGCAGGCCGGCGCCGTGGTGCTCGCCGCGGCCCGAGTCATCGCCGCGGCACACGAGCGCGGCATCCATCACGGTGACCTGAACCCCGGTGACGTCATCGTCTCCAGCCACGGCACCGTCAAGGTCATTGACCTGGAGATCGGCGGGGTGCTCGCGGAACTCGACGGTTCCCTCCCCGCGACGGAGCTCGACGGGCACGGCAACCAGCCCGACCAGAGTGGGATCGGCGGGGACGACGGTTCCGGCCCAGGCACGGCCGACCGCGCAGGCGGCGGCCCCGACGCCACGGCGGTGAATCCCGACCTGATCGCCGCGGCCGACGTCCGGGCGCTCGGTGGCCTGCTGTATGCCGGGCTCACCGGTTACTGGCCCCTCGGCGGGGACCGCGGTCTGCCCACCGCACCCACCTCGGGCGGCCGGCTGCGGACTCCCCGACAGGTCGCCTCGTCAGTTCCGCGTGATCTCGACGCCATCACCATGGCCACCCTCGGCGACGATCGGGTCGGGGCGCCCATCACCACGGCGGCCGACCTGGTCGAAGAGCTGGAGTCGATCAACCCGGTGGACGCCGTGCTCGACACCGGGTTGATGAGCCTCGGTGACGCCCCGCCCAGCACCGAGGCGATGGACGTGGACACCTTCGCATCCTCGGACTACCTCGCGCCGGGGGATTACCCGGCGCAGGGCCGCTATGCCGACACCGCCGGCTACCCCGGCCCCGGCCGGGACGCCCGGTACGACACCCGGGTGGAAGGCCCCCACGGGTCCCGCGGCGGCGGGACCGGCTACGGCCGCAGCGGGTACGACGACCGCAGCGGGTACGACGACCGCAGCGGGTACGACGACCGCAGCGGGTACGACGACCGCAGCTATCCAGCCGGAGGTGGCGGTTACCCGGCGGGATCCGACCGCTACCCGCCTGGTTCCGGCCCGAGGCGCCGTGGCGGGCCGTCGCTGGGACGGGCCGTGCCGTGGATCGCTCTGGTGGTGGTCGTCGCAATCGCGGTGGTCGCCGTAATCACCCTGCGTAGCAACGGCGAAAAGAATAACGCTGCCAACCCCGGCACCCCGACCACGGTGCCGGCGACCCCCACCGGAACCATCCTCAAGCCAAGCAGCACGGACTCCTTCGACCCGCTCGCACCTTCGGGTGAACCCAAGACCGAGAAACCGGCGGATGTCGGCAAGGCGTTCGACGGGAACACGTCGACGGAGTGGACGACGAGCAACTACACCAGCGCGACGTTCGGCAACCTCAAGCCGGGTGTCGGGCTGCGCATGGCGTTTCCGCAAAAGATCCTGCCCACCTCGGCCACCGTGACGGTCGGCAGCCTGGGTCCGGTGTCGTTCGAGCTGCGCAGCGGCGACAGGCTGTCGGAGTCGCTCGACGGCTTCGACCGCGTGGTCGCCCAGAAGTCGGGCGCCAGCGGCACGGTGGTCCTGCCGATGTCGTCGGACGTGAACCCCTCGCAGTACTGGGTGCTGTGGCTGACCTCGCTGCCGTCGAACGCCGGGCAGTACCGCGGGTCGATCGCGGAGATCACGTTCCGGTCCTGACGGGAGGACGGTGAGAGGACGGTGAGAGTCGGTCCACCCGCCGAAGTCCTGGTGGCCGCCCCGACGCCGAGCTGGGCTGCGCCGCCGTACCGCCCGCCCGACGGTGCCCATGACGACTACCCCGAAAGGCCATATTCGTGATCCGGTCAATCCCCGCGGGTGCGTCGCCGAGCATGACCTGCACCTGGACGTCGAGGAGGCGCTGGGCTGGCTGACGCCCGGGTTGCGGACCGCCGTGGTGCTGGTGGACGTGGCAGGACGACCCGTCGCCGAGGCGGCGGGGCTGCTGGGAGTTCCGGTCGGGACGGTGAAAAGCCGGCGTTCGCGCGGTCGCGCGCAGCTCGCCGTCCTGATGGGTCCCCCGGCCAGGGAACCCGGCGGCTTCGCCCGCCGTCTCAGAAGGAAGACACCAGGATGCGGCGGGCTCACCGGGGCAGCAGCCCGTTACCGGAGGTCGGCCCATCGGCCGCGGCCCCGCGGGCGCGGCCGACGCCATCCGGATCTGCCGAAGGAGGTGATCAGCAATGGCGACTGAGCCTGCGGGGGACCGACGCCGACCGGCGGCTCCCTCCGATCCCTTCCCGGCGGGTCGCCGCTTGCGCGCGCACGTGCATCACCCGGACGCCGAGCTGCTGGACGCCTTCGCGGACGGAGAGCCGCTCCCCCGCTCCGTCCGCGAGCATATCGAGGGCTGCGTCTCATGCCAGGAGTCGATGGTCGCCCTCCGCAGGGTCCGTACGGACCTCTCCCGCTTGGCGGCCCTGACGATGCCCGGCGAGGTGGCCGAACGCCTCCAGGCTGCGCTGGCGGCCCACGCGCCTGCTCCCTCTCGGCCGGGACCGGGCCGGAACCCGGCCGCGCCGACCGGTCCGGGGCCCGCGAGCTCCGGCTTCGCCGGCACCACGGGAGCCGCCGGGGCCAGCGGCACGGAACCCCTCGTGGGGGATACCGAGGCGGTCCACACCGAGGCCGTCCACACCGATACAGGGGATGGCCCGGGTGGGCGGGCGGCGAGTGGCAACAGGCCAAGGCGGCCCGGCCGAGG
>NZ_CDWWEW010000351.1:0-5409 GCF_977966315.1 Frankia sp. CeRuru1 | reverse complement strand
CTTCTGGTAGTCGCGCAGCTCCCAGCCGTCCTGGCGCAGTTCGATCCGGTGCGCCTCGCCGTCGACGTAACCGGCGAGATCCTCCGCCGGCCACCCGAGTTTGAGCAGCGCCTGCTTGAGCCGGCCGCGCTCGGAGGGGTGCACGGCGATCGTGGCGTCGTCGATGCGGGAGCCGAGCATCGGCACGACCTTCTTGGCCCGGGCCACCTCGACAAGCACCACCCGGTCGAGAGCACGCAACACCAGCCCGTGGGCCGGGTCGTTCTCCAGGCGCAGCCGACCGTAGCGATCCATCGTGTCGGCGATGTCGACAAGCAGGGCGTGCGGCACGGCGTAACGGGAGAAGCGAACCAGCGCATCGACAACCTGCTCGGCGTCATGGCCGGCGGCACGGGCGTTCCACAGCGCCAGCGGCGTCACCCGATAGGTGTGCACGTGCTCCGGAGACCGTTCGAGCTCGGCGAACGGAGCGATGGCCGACCGCGCCTCGGCAGCACTCGGATGCTCGACCTCAAGCAGCAACGTCTTGTCCGACTGGACGATCAACGGGCCATCCGTCACCCGCCACCGCCCTTTCCGTCCGCCGTAGGTTCCACCGTGGGTATCGACCCATCAGTGAACCACCAACACGAGCCGCCCTGCACCAATCGGTGCGGTCCGAGCCACCGGCGTCGCACCGGCACGATCACACCGGCGGCGCGCTGCTCGTTCACCGGCGCCCTTCGACGGTACAGCCGACCACCGACACGGTAACCAGAGGGGCCGAAGCCCGACTGAAACACCGCGGGTCCCGCAGGCAGGCAGGCAGGCGGGCACACCGGCACCGGCCCGCCCGGCTCATGGCGGATCGGCGAGATCCTCCGCGGCGGCCGACCAGTCCGCCGCCACCGGCGGCCCACCGAACGCGTCGTCGATGTCGGCGACGCCGGTCACCCGGTGCAGGACGAAACGACGCGGGCCGGCGCTGAGTTCGTCCCACGCGGTGAGCCAGCCGCCCTCGACAGCGGTGGGCCGCACGATCCGGTCGCTCGGCGCACCCTGCTGGTCGACGTAGCCCAGCAGCACCCGGCGCCGGTCCCGGACGGCTCCCTGCAGCAGCACCAGGATCAACGGCGCGGACCGGACGAGCCCGACCTCGATGCCGGGAACTTCGCCGGCCGCCCGGACCGCCCGTGCGCTGTCGTCGCCTCGGCGGACCAGCCGGACCACGTCGCGCAGCTGGTTGATCCGGGTGCCGGCCACGTCGACCGACGCCGCGCGGGGGCGCGCCGGCGTCCGATAGGCGGCGGGCCGGCGCAGCACCACCCGCCCGTCCGGGGCCTCCGCGACCGGTGCGAACCCGGCGGTGCGCAGGCCGACGAGCACCTCCGCGGTCGGCAGTGGGGAGATGACGATCGTCGGCGCGATCCGGCGCAGCCCCAACGCCTGGGTACGCCGGTTGGCGACCACCTCGGCGAGCAGCGCCGTGTCCTCGCAGCGCAGGTAGCTCGCGGCAGGACCAGCCCGCAACCGGCCGTGCCGCCGGGCGGTGTCGTCGATCAGATAGGTGAGGGCCTGCGGCACCCCGCCTCGACCGAGGCGGGCGAGCATCGCGTGGATGTCCTCCGCCACCAGGCCCGAGTCCAGGCCGCGACGCAGCGAGGCCTCGGAGAACCGGTAGACGGTGGCCGCGCCCGCGGACTCGACGTCCGCCATCCGCGCCAGCTCCGCAGCCACCCGGGGTACCAGCGGGCCCGGGGCAACCGCGGTGAGATCCCCCTGCAGCAGCAGCTCCTCGACCGGCTCGGGCAGCAGCGGCGCGAGCGCGTCGGCGAGCCTGGCGCACAGCGCGGGATCACCAGCCGCCGATCGGCTCGGCACGCCCGCGTTCCGCGCCGGATCGGCGTTCTCCGCGTCGAGCTGGGCGGCGAGTAACCGACCGACCGTGCTCAGCGCGCCCCGGCCGGTCAGCCCGAGCAGCTCGGCCTCGACAATCGTTCCGTCGATCATCCCGGCGAGCAGCGTTCCGCCGCGCCGCGGCGCTCGCCAGGTCAACAGGGCACGCAACGACTCCGCGGTCGGCACCACCCCGGCGGGCGCCGCGGCCAGCGCCCGCAGGACCTGGGCACGCAGGTCCTGCGCGGCCGGTCGCCGCACGTCCAGCGACAGGGGAGCGATCTGCCGGCCCCGCTCGTCCCGCTCGCCAACCAGCCAGGCGGCGGTCGACGAGCGCAGCCAGCCCTCGACCAGTACGGCCCACCGGGCAGCTACCAGGTCGGTGCCCCAGCGGTCGTAGGCCGTGGTCGGCACGTACTGGACGTCGACCCCCGCGGTCGTGTCGACCAGGCCGGCCGCCGCGGCCAGCTCCACCACGAAGGCCGCGGCCCGCTCGTCGACGTCGAGCAGTTTCGCGGCGGCCCGCAGGTCTCGCACGCTCAACCCGCCGGTGCGCAGCGGGGTGACCGGGCTCGCGCCCCAGGCGTCCAGCAGGGTGGTGACCCACCGGACGAGGGTGTCCGCCGCCAGGGCCGCCGCGGCGTCGGCCGCCGCCACCCCGACGACCTCTCCCTCGACGGCGGGCGGGTGCGGGTGCAGGACCCCGGCCGGATGCTCGCCGCGCACGACCAGCCCAACCTCGCGCGGCAGCTCGACGGTCTCCTCGTCCAATCCGACGAGCAGGCCGCGGGCGAGCAGCTCCTCCACCGGGGTCCGGGCCGCGGGCAACCCCAGCAACCGGCCCGCCTCCGTGGTGGCGCCGAGTGCCGGACCCGCGGCCAGCCGGTCCAGCAGCTGCCGCGCCCGGGAGGAGCAGGCGTCGATCCACTCCCGGACCCGATCCGCGTCCGCGAAGGCGCCGCTCAACGCATCGATCATCGCTTCCCGGACGGCGAACCCGGTCGCCGTCTCGTCGGCCGCGCCCCGGGGCACCGGCAGGCCGGCCGCGGTCAGGAGCCGGGCGAGCTGGGACTGCCGGTACGTCGTCAGGCAGGCTCGCACGGGACGGCCGAGCCCCAGCGGGCGCACGCCGAGGAGGTCGACGACCATCCCGGTAACCCGCAGCTCGTCGTCGTCGCCCCAGATGAGCCCGAGGTCACGAAGCCGGCCCACCGGCTCGGGCACCTCCGGATGCCCGCAGAACCTTGTCAGCTCCGCCAGGGACACCGGCCGGGGAAGGATCGTCAACGCCTCCAGGAGCTCGCAGGCGCCCGTGTCGAGACGTTCCAACGCGCGGGCCACGCTGACCCGGATCTCCAGGCGGGCCGCAAGCACCTCGAAGTCCGGTGGGGGCGGCGTCGCCAGGTCCGGCCGTAGGAGGAAGAGCCGGGTCAACGCCTGATCCGGAAGCGCACGCAACCAGTCCACGAGGGTCCCGGGCTGTCCTGAGGCCTCGGCGGCCGGCATCGACACCCTCACGACGGTAGCTGGCGCGGCGCCAGGCCGGCAGGGAGCCGTCGCTCAGCCGGGCCGTGCCGCGTCACCTGGGCGGATGCCGGATTCGCGACCGCGGCGGAAACCGGCACCGCGGCGACGGGTGATGGCCCCGCGCGGCAGGTCGTCGTGCCGTCCGGCCGCTCCACCGCCGATCCCGACCCGAGCCGTCCCCACCTGGTCGAGCACCCATCCGCAGCTGGTGTCCCACCGCAGCACCGCGATCGCCGGATCGGTACCGCCCGGCGGGGACAACACCGCGAACGCCCAGTCGGGTGCGCCGGTCGAGGTGCGGATGCCGGTGATGCGCAGACCATCCGGCGACACCCTGGACACCAGCGGGCTGTCGAAGACCGCCGCCGTGATCGCGGCAGCCTCGGCCTCGGTGGGCAGCCGGCCGGGTCCATCGGAGGCGTCCGGGAGCTGCCCGGCCCGGCCGTTGCCGGCATGACCCTGCCCGGCCCGGTCCTGACTCACCCGCCCCTGGCCGCCACTGTTCACGGTCAGGGGTGCCGCAGGAGAAGGTGCGGGTCTTGGACGCACGTGGCCTCCCTGGATGCTTTGGCAGGCCAGGACGCGCGCTCGGCCGAACGTCGGCGACCAGGATGCCCGAGACGGGCCTCTTCGCGGCGAGGTCGACGGAATGCGACAGACCTACCGATACCGATTTCACACGCCCGGGGCCATCGGATGCAAGAGGATTCGGCAAACTGGGCGCAACCAATTTCGCCGGGACCGCTTCTCCTGCTCCGCCGGCCCGGATGGTCCGCGTGGCCGAGGATCCGCAGGTTACCCGGACATTGATTCGATCATACTCAATGGAGGCCATAAAGCGACAAGTACGGCAACGATGACAACAATCGCTCTCTGGTCGGCAAACCTCTACGTTGTACGCCATCTTTGCGAACTTTTTGCGGGCCTGAGCCGCGAAGCCCCATCTCCGCCGACGGCGCCCGCCGGGCCGCTCCGACGGCCGCGGATCCAGTCAGCATGCCCTGACGACGCCAGGCCCTAACGACGCCGGTCGAACTGGTCCACGAGGAAGGACAGATGGTTCACCCGTCCCCAGTCCGCGACCCGGGACATCGTCCCGGCGTCACCGGGCAGGGCCAGTGTCCGGCCGAGCGAGACGCCGACGACGAGGACCGCCGCGAGCACCGCCGCCTGAATCGCGCTGAGTACCGGGTTACGGTGCTGGCGGCCCCCTCCGGCCGGGACTCGGGTACGGGCTCGGCTACCGGCCACGCGGCCGTGCGGGCGGGCCGGCTCCGGGACGGCGGCGTCACCGACGGCGGCGTCACCGACATCCGGCCCGTCGGCTTCAGGGCTCCCCCGCCGGCCCTGTCCCAGCGGGTCCACTCGTGGCCGGCCGGAGGCACCGCCCGGTGACATCCGGTTCGAGGGGCGCCGGGGTTCCCCGGCGGTCCGTGGGTCGTCGTCCCTGATCGCGTGCTGGTACCCGGTGAAGCTGACCTCGTCCAGTAGCCCGGAACCCGGCCGTAGCCCGGAACCCGGCCGACCGTCTCCCCGGGAGAAGCCGTCCGGGTCCGGAGGAGATCCCCGGTCCAGCCCGAACGGCGCGCGCGGGTCCGGGGGAGACGAGGAATACGCGGGTCGGTGCCGGAGGTCATCGGCCCCACCCGGCGGGGAGACACCCGCACCGCGCGGGTCATGCCAACCGCCGCGTGGATCGTGCCAACCGCCGCGATGGTCAGGCCGTTCCGCCGGCCTGGGCCTCCTGGCGGATCTCGTCGCCAGCGTGCTGAACGCGACGATCCGGCCCTCGGACGGCTGGCGGCGCCGGGGCGCGGCGGTTCCCTCAGCTGCCGGACCCGACCGGATCCGCCCGGTCCGAGCCGCGTTGTCGGGGAGGTCACGCACGGGGTCCGAGAAGTTCCGCGCCGGGTCGTGAACCGGACCGGCGGGTGGGCCGGGATCGGCGCCACCGCCCACCCGACCATGATCTACCCGATCATGATCCACCCGGCTGTGATTCAGTCG
>NZ_CDWWEW010000350.1:0-5422 GCF_977966315.1 Frankia sp. CeRuru1 | reverse complement strand
GGCCTCGGCTTCCCACCCGGGCTCGGTGGCGAGCCGGGCGAGCCCGGTCAGCAGATGCTCGGTGTAACGGCCGACCCCGGTGCGTTGCCCGAGCAACGGCGTGCCGTCCAGCACGACCCTCATGCCGGGATCACCCCCTCCTTTCCGGGAGTGCCACGCCACACCGCGCCGCTTCACCGCTCGTACAGCCCGTGCCGGGTGGCGATCTCCCGCCACTGCCGCGCGAACGCCGCATCGGAGAAGGTCTGGGCGCGTTCGATCGCCGCCGCGGCGAGCCGACCGCGCAGACCGTCCTCGGCGGCGAGCCGGCGAGTGAAGGAGGCAACCTGCTCCGGGCCGGTCCATCGGTAGCCGTCGACCCCGTGCCGGACGATTTCTCGCTGGCCGGCCCGGTCGATGACGACGGGAACGCAGCCCCCGGCCATCGCCTCGACGGTGGTCATCCCGAAGTGCTCCGCCGTCCAGGGACGCCGGTCGTCGTCCTCGCCGTACCCGGTGGCCGACCAGAACACCGAGCTGGTCGAGAGCAGCCGTTCGACCTCGGCGCGCGGGGCGTTGGGATGGATCTGCACCGGCAGCCCCGCGCCGGCCGCCCGGACCTGCTCTAGGTAGGGCAGTTGAGAGTCCTCACAGCCGCCGACGACGTGCATCGTCCAGTCGGGCAGGTCGCCCGCACGGTACAGGTCGCCGAACCACTGCACCATCTCCAGCTGTCGCTTGGCGTGGCCGAGGCCGGGGGCGAAGAACCGGCCGACGGTGACGACGGCCTTCTCCCGCCGCGGCGCCGGATGCAGCCGTTCCACCTGGATGGGGGGGAACAGCAGGTCGGCGTCGCGTTTCCACAACCGGCGGATCCAGCCGCGGGTGAACCGCGAGTTGGCCATGACCACGTTGTAGCCGTCGAGGTAGCCGAGGTCGGCCGGGTCCCGCAGCAGCCAGGGGAAACGCAGCGGGAGCCGGGCGATCGGCCCCTCGCCACCGTCGGTGACCCGGGGCCGGCTCACCGCCACGCCGAGTTCGCGCACGTCCGCCGCGCCCGGCGAGAACGCGTCACTGACCAGGGTGAGCTCGGTACCGTTCGCCGACGGCGGCAGCGATACCTCGAACGGGGTGAAGTCGGTGCCGATCTGCAGCTTGGCCAGCACGCTGCCGTCGGCGTCGAGGAGGCGCAAGGCCGTGCCGACGGGCGCGCCGGGCCGGCCGATATCGGCGCGCAGGGTGCGCCGCTCGCCCGGGCTGACGGCGAGGATGCCCGCCCCGTTCGTCCAGGTCCACTGCCGGCGGCGGCCGCCCTCCGGCGGGTACCAGCCCTGGCCGAAGCTCACCGCCGGGCGAACCCCGCGCAGCAGCGGCCCGGCCGTGCGGACCGCGGCCTTACGCCAGGCCGCCATGTCGTGGTCGAACGGCGTCGGGAAGAAGCACAGGTACGCCGAGTGGCGGGCCTTCGGCATGATCCGGCTCATGTACGAACCGTTCACGAACAGGTCGTAGCGCCCGGAGAGGACGGCGATGGCCTCCTCGCCCCGGTCCGGCAACCGCACGTACCGGCAGCCGGCGAGATCCAGCCCGAGATGCTCGCCGAGCGCCGCGAGGTCGACCTCGGAGTGCCCGAGGAGGTCGACCGCGGCGCCCTCGGCGGCCAGTACCTGGGCGATCATGCCGTTGTGGCGTTCCCCGCCGCCCATGGAGTGCCAGAACCGGTTGTAGACCGCCGCCCGCACCCCGCCGGCCGGTCGGTCGCCCTTGGCCGGTGCGTCGCCGGCCGGTTGGTCGTTCTCGGCCGGTTGGCCGGCTCTCGCGGGATCGTTCATCGGGACACCAGCCAGCTCTGCAGGCTCGCCCGCCGTTGCGCGGCGCTGCGCCCGATCTCGCGCCGGGCCCGCAGCATGTCGGGCAGCAGCTGCAGGTAGGAGCCGTACACTCGCAGCCGCAGCAGGGTCGGTCGGATCGCGGGTCGGCTGCGCGCGCGCTGTGCCTGGCGCAGCGTGCGCACCGCGATCGAGACCGTGGTCAGCGGGTAGCGGATCACGGCGGCCAGCGCCATCGGCGCGGTCGCGTCCTTGGTGAGCATCAGCAGCCGGTTGCGGTCGGTGTGGAAGACGAACAGCGGTGACCATTCGACGCTCGACGCCGAGTGGATGTGACGCAGCACCGCCCCCGGGACGTAGCGGATGCCGTACCCGCGGGCCCGGATCCGCCAGGACAGGTCGGTGTCCTCGTAGTAGAGGAAGAACGCGTCGTCGAACCAGCCGAGCTCGTGGCCGAGCGGCGAGCGGATCGCCATCCCGTTCCCGCAGGCGGTGAACACGTCCTCCGGCTGGTCGAACTGGCCGGCGTCGACCTGCTGGTAACCGCGGTCGGCACCGTAACCGTCGGTCAGGACGATGCCGCCGACGTTGTTGATGACGTCCACCCGCGGCGCCTCACCGCCGACGGTCAGCGACACCGTCGTCGACTCGGGGCCCACCGCGAGGTCCGCCCGCCCTCCGGCCGACGTGCCCGTCGGGCCGTCCCAGCTCAGGGTGACCTGTTTGCGCGATTCCGCCGCCCAGGTGAACCCGAGGGTGACCGGGCCGCCGTCGGGGATCGGCACGCACAGTTCGCCGTCCCCTCGGGTCCAGAAGTACGGCGAGCCGCTCGGTCCCTCGGCACCGTAGGTGAGTTTCTCCCAGAGCACCTCGCGCAGCGCCTCGCGCCCGTTCACCGTCACCGAGGACACCCGCACCCCCAGCTCGCGGGAGTCGTGCGGACCCGGGACGAAGGTCGGCGTGTGCAGCCTGATCCGCAGGAACCGGGGGAGGAAGACGACCTTGCCGGTGGTGGCGCCGAGATGCCGGCCGCCGGGCTCGTCGAACGGCGCCAGCAGCGCGGCGAGCCAGGTGGGCTCGGGGATCGCGTCGTTGTTCACCAGGACCGCGAAGGGCGTCGTGACCTGGCGCAGCGCCAGGTTGTTGCCGCCGGCGAAACCGAGGTTGCGCTCCGCGGGCACCACGCGTACCCAGGGGTAGCGCTCGGCGAGCAGCTCCCGTGAGCCGTCGGACGAGGCGTTGTCGACTACCCAGGTTTGGTAGGCGAAATCCGCCTCCTGCTTGGCGATGCCGTCCAGGCAGGCCGGGAGGAGATGTGCGCCGTTCCAGTTGACGATCACGATGGTCGCCAGCGGCTCGGCGGTCTTCGACTCGGCGGCCGATCCCGCCGCCGGCCGGGTCGGGCGTTCCTCGCTCATCCGCGCAACCTCGCATCGTAGTCGACCTTGAGCAGTCCGTCCGCCTGCGCACCACCGACGCCGAACAGCTCCTCGAACCGGCGGGTGGTGACCGGGGCGCCGGTGGCGGCGTCCGAGACGTGCACCTTCACCGCGAAGGCGCCGAGCAGTTCGGGCAGGCGTGGTACCGAGAAGTCGACGATGTGGCGGCCCGGCCCGATGGCGAGCCCGCCGGGTGGCGTCTCCATCATCCAGATCGGTACCTCGCTCTGGCCGACGATGTAGGTGTGCAGGTACACGTGCTCGGGGGCACCCTCGGTGACGTCGAACTCGACGCTGACGGTGAGGGACTCGCCGGGGCCGTACTGCACGGTGGGCAGTCCGCCCGGCTCGTGGCTGAAGGTGACCGACTCCGGCCTGACCGTGGCGTACTGATAGGAGACCGGTTCCCCCGCGGGCAGGCTGCCCAGCTTCTGCCGCAGCAGTTTGGTACCCACGGCCGGCGGGCCGTCGAAGAACAGCGACCCGGACTCCAGGACCAGGATGCGATCGCACATGTTCTCGATGAGGTCGAGGGAGTGCGTCACGAACAGGATCGTGCGGCCCTGCGCCCGGAATTCGGCGATCTTGGCCAGGCACTTGCGCTGGAACGCCTCGTCCCCGACGGCCAGGACCTCGTCGACGAGCAGCACGTCCGGGTCGACGTGCACGGCGACGGCGAAGCCGAGGCGGACGTACTGGCCCGACGAGTAGTGCTTGACATCATCGTCGATCTTGTGGCGCAGCTCGGAGAAGTCGACGATGGAGTCGAAGAGCTGATCGATCTCCCGTTTGGACAGCCCGAGCAGGGACGCGTTGAGGTAGACGTTGTCCCGGCCGGAAAGCTCGCCGTTGAACCCGGCACCGAGTTCGAGCAGCGAGGCGATCCGACCGTGCACCGCGACCCGTCCGTCCGTCGGGCGCAGGATCCCGGCGAGCACCTTGAGCAGCGTCGACTTGCCCGAGCCGTTCGCACCGGCGAGACCGACCGTCTGGCCTCGCCCGATCGTCACGTCGATGTCGCGCAGTGCCCAGAAGTCGTCCCCGGCGGGGCCGCCCCGACGGACGAACCGTTCCTTCAGACTGGTCGCCCGGTTGTGGTAGGAGACGAATTTCTTGCTCACTCCGGCGGCCTCGATCACCACGGGCGCCTCGCGCGCCGGGCTGGGTGACGCGGCGGCCTCCCTGCCCTCGGGCGGGGCGGCGGGGCTCGGCGGGTACGCGGACGAGTGTCGGGCCACTACTGCTACTCCTTGCTGGCCGCCTGCGGACGTCCCATCATGATCGCACCGCGGTCGGCGTGCTGGCTCCCGGGGCCTTCGGCGGGCGACGAGGACAGGGCCGGTCCGCCACGGGCCGACTACAGATCCTCGGCGAAGTCCGCCTGCAGGGCGCGGAACACGTGCAGCCCCAGCCACAGCAGGGCGAGGGAGATCACCCCGGCGACGGCGAGATGTTCCAGGTAGAACGTGTATCCCGGGTTCGCCAGGATGGGGGCGGAACCCGTCGAGTTACCCGGGGGTGGATCGTAGATCGCCCGCTGGAACGTGATGACCACGACGGCCATCGGGTTGAGCAGGTACACCCAGGTCAGGTCGGCCAACCTGTTCTGGATGAGGCCGAAGGCGTACACCATGGGATTCAGCCAGAACCAGGCGAGCAGCGTCACGTCGAGCAGATGGGCGGTGTCGCGGTAACGCACGTTGAGCGCGCTGACCAGCAGGGACAGCGCCACGGTGAAGGTGAGGGCGACGGCTCCGGCCGGGACGAGCAGCAGCAGCTCGGGGCCGAGCAGGCTGTAGCCGAGCGCGAGGATCACCACGAACAGGACCAGCAGCTGCAGCAGGAAGTGCACCGCGGCGAAGCCGACCGCCGACAGGGGGAGCACGGCGAGGGGAAAGCGGACTTTCTTGACGAGGTTCGCGTTCGCCACGACGCTGCCGCAGGACGCGGACACGCTGCCCGAGAAGGCGTTCCAGACGAGCAGCCCGGACATCAGGTAAATACCGAAGCGGGGGATTCCTGATTTCAGCACGATCTGGAACACGAAGGTATACACGACGAGAAGGAGCATCGGATTCGCCAGTGACCAGGCGAATCCCAGCGTCGATCCCTTGTATTTGATCTTGAGATCCTTGCGGATGAGATTGCGCAGCAGTTCCCAGCGCACCCTCGTCT